>NZ_JMDX01000144.1:0-15927 GCF_000935845.1 Paenibacillus sp. E194 | reverse complement strand
CATATCCAATTAAAACACTTTTGTCGTCCAAGATTCACAGTTCCATGTCTCTGTCACGATATCGCGATAGAATTCAGGTTCGTGGGAAATAAGCAGGACGCTTCCTTTGTACGCTTTAAGGGCACGCTTCAACTCTTCCTTCGCATCGACATCCAAGTGGTTCGTCGGCTCATCGAGTACGAGCAAGTTTGTCTCCACGTTAATGAGCTTGCACAAGCGAACTTTCGCCTTTTCCCCACCACTTAGCACCGCAATTTTACTTTCGATATGCTTCGTTGTCAGTCCGCATTTCGCCAGTGCTGCACGAACTTCGAATTGTGTAAAGGAAGGGAACTCTTTCCAGATCTCTTCGATACATGTATTGTAATTCGCGTCTTTGACTTCCTGTTCGAAGTCCCGATGTCCAGGTTGTCACCCTTCTCTACAGAGCCCGAGATTGCAGGGATTTCGCCCAAGATGCTGCGAAGCAATGTCGTCTTACCGATACCGTTCGCGCCGACGAAGGCAATCTTCTGGCCGCGCTCCATACGGAGGTTCAATGGACGGGACAATGGCTCATTGTAACCAATAACCAAGTCCTTCGTTTCGAATACAAGCTTGCTGGAAGCGCGGGAATCCTTGAAGCTGAACTGCGGCTTCGGCTTCTCCTTCGCTAGTTCAATCACTTCCATCTTGTCGAGCTTCTTCTGACGTGACATCGCCATGTTGCGTGTCGCGACGCTCGCTTTGTTGCGTGCAACGAAGTCTTTCAGGTCAGCAATTTCCTGCTGTTGGCGCTTATAGGCAGATTCCAGCTGCTGCTTCTTCATTTCATAGACTTCCTGGAACTTGTCGTAGTCGCCCACGTAGCGGTTAAGCTCCTGGTTCTCCATATGGTAGATCAGGTTAATAACGCTATTCAAGAACGGAATATCGTGCGAGATAAGGATGAACGCATTCTCGTACGCTAGCAGATAACGCTTCAGCCATTCGATATGCTGTTCATCCAAATAGTTCGTAGGCTCGTCCAAGAGCAGGATGTCTGGCTTCTCAAGCAATAGCTTTGCGAGCAGCACCTTTGTACGCTGACCGCCACTCAAGTCATGTACGTCTTTGTCCAGGCCAATATCAACCAAGCCAAGTCCTCGAGCAGTCTCCTCGACCTTCGCATCGATCAAGTAGAAGTCTTGATTCGTAAGCGTGTCTTGAATCGTACCGACTTCCTCTAGAAGCTTCTCCAGTTCCTCTGGCGTTACGTCACCCATTTTGCCATACATGTCGTTCATTTCTTGTTCCATATCAAATAAATATTGGAACGCGCTTCTCAATACATCACGAATTGTCAAGCCTTTACTAAGTACGGCATGCTGATCGAGGTAGCCAACGCGCACGCGCTTGGACCATTCAACTTTGCCTTCATCCGGCTGTAGTTTGCCAGTAATAATATTCATAAAAGTGGACTTGCCTTCTCCATTGGCGCCAATTAGTCCAATGTGCTCGCCCTTGAGCAGGCGGAAGGATACGTCCTTGAAGATCGCACGGTCTCCAAAGCCGTGGCTGAGTCGTTCTACGTTTAATATGCTCATTCATGACACCTTTTCTTATAGTCTTTGTACTCGATATATTATAAACGTTATCGAGCTTAAAAGTAAGCGTAAAATAGGTTTCTTCAATTTTAAAGAATATATAATGCCTTTTTGCCGATATTTGCATGAAAATGATTGTTACTAGCGTATATAGTATAAGCAGACTTGTTCATTTGACAACCGTTCGTCTTCTCCTATAAAATGAATGATAGTCAGTCATTTGAGATTGCGTGTGAGGAGGTCATACTCATCGAAGACAAAAAGGAACGCATTGTGCGTGCGGCTATTGAAGTATTGTGCAGCAAAGGAATCGAAAAGACGAAGGTATCTGATATCGTGAAGGGTGCCGGGATTGCACAGGGCACATTTTATCTTTACTTCCCTTCTAAGCTGGCTGTCATGCCATCTATTGCAGAGGTCATGGTACAGAAGATTATAGAGGCGCTGCAAAGCTCGGTCGATCAGGACGCCCCCATTCATGAACAGATTAAATCATTTATTGCAACCGTATTCCAGCTTCATCATGATGGTCGAGAGCAGTTAGCGCTGTTGTATGCAGGATTGGCTTCCAGTGAGCATTTAAAGGAATGGGAATCCATTTATAAACCTTACTATGATTGGGTTTCTGAACTATTGGAAAAGGCTCAAGCCAATGGCTCAATTCGAAAATCGCTGAACACCGCTAGAACGGCGCGAATTGTGATTGGTGCTATTGAATCCGCAGCTGAGCAAGTGTATCTGTTCGATCAAGCAGATGAATCAGAAATTCAAGCGCAAGCGGATGAAGTATACGCCTTCGTCAGTCACGCACTAGGGATTCAGGTCCTGTAGTCTAAGGGCCTATCTTTTTGTCTATAAAATGACTGAATGTCATTCATATTAAGAGAGGTGTTAACATGAATCGTTCATGGATGTATGTGATGCTCACTTGCCTGTTCGAGCTGCTGTGGGTATTCGGCTTTAATATGGCCTCATCGTGGTGGCATTGGGCCATTATTCTCGGAATCATTGCTGTTGATTTTCATTTCTTGGCTAAGGCTTGTGAGAAGCTTCCTACCGGTACCGTATATGCGATCTTCGCAGGTGCAGGGACAGTCGGTACGGCACTGATGGATGTATTGTTTTTCGGCGGGAGTCTTAGCATAAGCAAAATTGGTTTTATGATCGTGCTTGTTGCAGGCGTTATCGGACTTAAATTGGCAGATCAAGCTGCCACGGATCATAAACAGAAAGGAGTTGCATAACGATGGGATGGCTGTTCGTTTTCTTGGCGGCGATGTGTGAGATGATCGGTGTAGTTGGGCTGAAGAAGTATTCCCTGCATAAAACGCTGCTAAATGGAGTACTCTTCTTAGGTGGATTCGGAGCTTCCTTCGCCCTACTCTATACTTCATTCCTATATCTTCAGGTTAGTGTCAGCTATGCAGTATGGGTCGGAATTGGTACTGCAGGAGCCGTGCTTCTCAATATGATTTTCTTCGGTGAAAGCAAAAGCCCAGCGCGGATTGTGAGCCTCATCGCCATTATTATTGGGGTTACGGGTCTGAAAGCCTTGTCCTGATGAACATTGCGTGCTTTGTGTGCTCGCAGTGCTTTGCAGGAACGCAGAACGCACAACTGAGGACACACAACTGAAAAGATAACAATAAGCCGCCAAATCGAACTTGGCGGCTTTTTTAATTACTTAACTACGTTTACATTTAAATGCAATTTGCGATCCGAGAGATGGAAGTGAACATCTGCGGCATGCTCCACGAACTTCTTGTCATGAGACACGAAGATGATCGTTCCCTCATATGCGGCAATGAACCGCTCTAATGCCTCTATAGCATGAATATCTAAAAATTGGTCGGCTCGTCCAACAATAGTATGTTATAATCCCCTAGGAATAGCTGACACAGCTGAAGACGAATCGCTTCCCCACCGCTCAAGGATCGGACACTCTTCTGAATGTCAGTCCCTACGAACTGCATAGCATGCAGCACACCTCGCAAAAAACCTTCCTCATAGTCGGAACGATTTTTGACAAATTGCAGCACGGACTCATTGCTTGTATATTGATAACTCATTTGACAGAACCAGCCTATTTTCGCTTTTGGGGAAATGGTTAAGCCTACCCCCGCATTTGCTATATGTGCTAACAGAGAGCTTTTACCGCTTCCATTTGCACCTGTAATCGCTATATTCTTCCCCAGAGGGAGCTGGAGATTTACTTCTTTAAGTAATACAGTGTCACCCATTTGGAGCGTGAGTCTATCTGCTATAATGGGAAACTTATTGTGCAATTCTACTGTTTTCGCTTGGCGGAACACGATCTGTCTCTCTTCCTGCACGGCCTCTACTTCTTGAAGCTTTTCCATACGATGTTCAATAGCGCGGGCGGCACGATGGACTGCTTTTTGACTGGTGCCTTTCGATTTGGTTTCGAACATGCGGTTTGCCAATGCCTTCGACTCTTTCTTAGACATACTGCCTGCTTGTGCAATCTTTTCGGCTTTCTTCATTTTCTCTTGTGCAGCTTTTTCTAGGCGGGTTTTCTCCTTGATGAACTGCTCATGTGCTTGCATCTGCTGTTCGCGCTCCAGACGCTTCGCCTCGACGTAATCGCTGTAGTTTCCCGAATACACATGTAACTTGCCTTCATGAACTTCCCAAATCGTCGTGATGAGTTCATCCAGAAGGGCTCGATTATGACTGATCAGGATAAGCGCTCCGTAGAAATAGCGAAGCTCATCGAGCAGGAATTCAATGCCCGCTTGATCTAAATGAGTTGTTGGCTCATCGATGAGCAATGCTTCGTAATAATGAGTCAGCATGTGCGCAAGCTTCAGCCTTGTCTGCTCCCCGCCGCTTAAACCCTCAGTACGATTCGGAACCGCCAATCTGCCTAGTAACGCTGGATCTGCTTCAGCATCTGCAGGCGCCTCCATTTGCTCAAACAGGCCATACTCGACGTGCCGCTTCACGTTCCCGCTCGTGGGTTGAACAATACCTGCAAGCAACCTCAGAAGCGTGCTCTTCCCTGCCCCGTTCTTGCCAACGATGCCAATCCGGTCAAACTGATGTACAGCTAACCGGTCGATCTTGAATACCTCTTTATCTAAATACGTCACTTCGACGTTTTCGAGTTCAAAACAAATATGTTCCATCTATTTGCTACCTCCGAAATATAATCATTTCGTATCGATAGCCATAGGATCGATACGAGCTTCTAACTGGTTAAGAAGAAGCTCGTATTAATAAAACAATAAAAACTGCACGTATCTTCCCTCCTGCCTAGCGTAATAGCATGGGAGCCAATCTGACTCCATTCAAACTTATAGTATTTAGTTAGCTGCCTCAACCAGCCTTATCAAGTACCTTGCTCGTTCATGATTGCCTCGGCTAAGGCTACCTTTTGGACAAGGGCAGTATATTCCTCAGGTGTCGAACCGTCTTCTACACACCAACACATTCCCATTGCCGTTTCTACATACAGGCATTTCCTAATGACATCATTCGGAATCGCAAGCTTCTTCGTGAGAACACCTATGATTTCTTCTATTTTCTCATATTGATTCTTCGTAATGCTTTCATCGAATTCATTTAATATAAATCGAGGAATATCGAATACAGGATCGCCGATTACACCCTTCGGATCGATGATCACGTATTCCCCATCGCTGCCGAGCAGCATATTATCATGATGAAGATCACCATGCAGCAGCAGATTTTGCGAATACGTTGAAGCTATGGACAAGCATATTTTTCTTGCTCTTTGCATGTGTCTAGATAATTCAGGGCAATCTTGACGCTGACTCATGTAATCTGTTATCCGTTCTACCCAACCGATATAGGTTGGGTACTTTTCTGCCTCAACAGCCGCGATATGTAAATTCGAATATAAGGAACAGAACACATCTAATCTTCGCTGTAACGAATGCTCGTCCCGCAAGGTAGTACCTGGCTGCAAACGTTCTAAAAGGATAATGCCGTTATCGATATCTGCTCCATACACCTTACAGAATCGCTGACCATTATATAGACGCAGCGTTGAAACTTCCGTCCATATCGTTTCCGATGGTTCTCCTATTTTCAATACCGCATGCCCAACCTGTTCCGAATAGCAAGTGAACACTACGTTTGCAGAAAAGGATGGGATTAGCTGCAAGGAGGACAACGACCACTTCTCGGCATAATCATCGAGATAGCGCAGCATCTGTTCATAAAATGTATTTCCAAATCGCTTCACGATATTTTCGATTTGCTCCTGCGTAAATATGCTAGATAGGCACATACCTATTCCCTCCATTTGATTAAATATTTCCTTATCTATTTTTATGTAGATAAAAAGCTGCCCCACTAATTCATTCAGGACAGCTTTGATTGCTTTGTTATAACGCTTTTTAATTAACCGTTGCGACTGGTTCTATCTTCGTCCGATACAACTTCTTTGCAAGCAGTGTTTGCAGAATTACGAATACTCCACCTACACACCAATACATCGGTATGACTGCAGGAGTTGTCAGAGAAAACACGGTCATCATTATCGGAGACAAGTATCCCATAAATGCAAACTGCTTACTCTGCATCGGATCCATGCCGATTTGTGTAGCCTTATATTGAAAGAAGTAGATGATCCCAACGAGCAGTGGGAGCACAATGTCCGGTCGTCCGAGCTGGAACCATAAGAACGAGTGTGCAGCTACTTCCGGTGTGAACTTTATGGCATAATACAATCCCGACAAGATAGGCAGTTGGATAAGCAGCGGCAAGCAGCCCATTGCCAGCGGATTCACCTGATGCTTCTGATACAATTGCATCATCTCTTGCTGCATCTTTGCTTTTGATTCCGCATCCTTCTTATCCCTATATGCGTCTTGAAGAAGCTTCAACTCAGGCTGCAATACGTCCATCTTCTGTTTCATCTTCTGCTGATTTCGATACTGTCTCATCATTAGCGGCATCAGTGCTAATCGTACAAGCAGCGTGAGCAAAATCAATGCCAGTCCGTAGCTTCCACCAAAAAATGCCGCAAAATGTTGAATCAGATACACAAACGGATACACAATGTAATGGTTAAAAAAGCCTGGCGTATTAGCATCAACGGTCGCATTAGGCCCGCTTACCCCACATCCGCTTAACAGCACTAGGAGCACCAGTGCCCCGATTAGAATGAACTTTCGCTTGTAGGTGAATACATTGAACTGCTCCATAATAGTCCTCCTTGATTGGGTAACGTTATGATTCCAATCAAGGAACGGCAGTCTCCTGAATCTCCATCCGGCGCTTCTTTTCGCTTCACACTTCTGGTTAGCCAGTAATGTATCTCTGTCCGACCGACGATCCGTTCCTGATGAGGAACAATCGCGACTCGACCTCTGTATGCAGGGACTAAGAAGCGATCGACTGCGACATACAGATGTGCAACGTAAGCATACGTCAGTGAGCATATTAGACCGATCGAGATCAAATACGGAATCAAATCAGAAGACATCAGATCCTGGAGTTCCAACAGCAATGCATTCACCTCCTTTTTATGCAGATGACTACAGTATCTCATATGGTAAGACAAGTTTCAATTCGGGGAAAACGAACAGTTGGATACAAACTCGAAAAACAAGTATGAATTTCGACAACAGGAGGAATCATCTTCATTCTATGATCGAACCACCGGTTCATTGGCCGCCACCATTTGAAAAACTAAAAAGCCCTAGCTTAGAGCAGAGCTTGTGTACAAATAATATTGTGATTTGATGATCAGGTCATCAATCGCCATTTAACGCCGCCAAGATTTTTTAGAATGGAATACGTTCCGAATGAATTTTGTAACCATGCTCTGCAGCCCATGCGACGAGTCCATTCCAGAACTGTTCGCATGCATCAATAATTCGATCCGGTACAGACAACTGACCAGACATGACCATATTGGTGACCATATCATACCCATCTGGGCGATCTGGAAGCTCTAATGATTCTGGAAGCACCCTAGCTCCTGTCGAGTACAGCTTTCGATTGTGAAGTCCAATCAACATAGCGCCGTATTGGGCAAACTGCATAGTTAAGTATGGCAGATACGTTTGCGTGCCGGTTCGACTCGCATTCCGGAGCTTTCCAATGAACTCATACATTTCTCCCACGAGCACTTCGTTAATTGCATTCGAGAAATCAACACTTGAGGGTGATTGTGCCGCTTCCTTCAGATTAGAAAAAAATCCATCCGGATCGTACAGACTTAGCGGTGAGAAGAACGGCCCGTGTGTTAATGGCCAGTCCCCTTCCACTGTGGCAGCATCGTTTAGAACCACACTCGCACTTCGAACATTCACTTCGGCCTTCCAAGGCCCCGATGACCATTCGTAACTGAAGTCAACCTCTTCGTCCGCGTCTTTCAGCACACAGAACATCTCAATGTCCGAAAAAGGGCCATCCGTGCCTCGGGATACGGAGCCATACACCCCGATTGCAATAATTTGTTCATTGTATACCTCCTGCAAGCGGTTGGCGAGCTCATAACAAATTGCCAGCCTTTCTTGTCTTGAAATTTCAACAGGTCCATTCATGGTCATTTGCGTATCTCTCCCTTGGTCTGTGTAATTGGAATGAGTGGATACAGATTCATGAATGGCGGGCCACGGGCTTAACGAGGAACTTTTTTCGCGTGCATAGGAACCCCTCCTCTTAATTCTACCGATTGTCTACGGAATAAATGTTCTTCCCCTATCTTATCAATCCTCTAAGAAAAATATAATGATCCATTCGGTTGAATCGGACAAGCTGGTCGAAGAATACTTAATTGCGATCGGCTAAATGGAAGAGCCAAAGAGCAACATTATGTTAACGCCTGATGCTGTTCTTGTGCCGGCTGACTAATTGGATGTAGATATGCAACAAAAACACAAAAGCACCTCCATCTTCACGTATTTATCTTAGGATGGAGGTGCTTTTAGTTATGGTATCTAGCTATTGTCATTGTTTCAAGATTTAGTTGTTTAACGCCTTTCTAACCTATACCTGATAAAATATTCGCTTTCCTGCTAGGAAGGGCACACAATGATCAGCACAAAGCTTCGGCATTTTCTCCCGCATCCAATTATGTACGGACTCGTTCCCCATTTGAAACGCGTAATATCCGATAATCGAAATCAGCATCATGCCTTCGATAAGAACAAGCTCGTCCGCATCTATGTTCCCAGTTCCGTAATATCCCTCTAAGAATATATTTCGGTGTGCTGAAGGAACCATCATTGCCCCCATCGCGATGTCTGTCCAATCGTATCCTGGGCCGAAGAATCCGAAGTCAATGAAGCTTAATTGTCCTTCAGGAGAAATAATCATATTACCAAAACCTAAATCACCGTGAATAAGTCCCCATCTATCCGTATCGGTTCCGATTTGCTCAAGTTTATCGTTGATAAGTTGAATGCACTTCTCGATGATCGCGACATCAGAAGACGCAAATAAACCGAGTTCCAACCCTGTATGTATGGTTCGAATTAAGCCTACATTATACGCAATCCCTTGCTCGGGTCTATTCTTAACGCGAAATTGCGATACTGACGGTAAAATTCATGCAGTTTAGCAACTTGGGAACCGAGCAGCCTGACCAATTCTGGCTTCTGGACGTCTTCTTTCTGAAGATCCCTGCCTTCCAGCCATGTTAGAACCGAACAGTTCAATCGCTGCCCTTCATGTTCGATGACGGTTATCAATTCCCCATCTCGATTGCGCAGCGGCGACTGCACCAGCAGGCTGCTCTCCTTCGCCAATGATTCCAGCATGAGCAGTTCACCCATCAAGCCTTCATAAGTATGTTGCAAGCCTGTCATACTTTCTTTAAACGGCTGATGAATACGCAGGACATAAGAGCTGCCGTCAGCGTCGCTCACTTTATATGTCCGATTCTCATTATGCCTCAGGAAAGTGATCTCAGACTTTTGGAAGCGAAAACTGTATAAAATGTGATGTAATTGTTCATCTGTCATCTTCAATATTTCCTCTCATTGTTAAAAATGTAGACATGTCTGAAATACTATATAGTCAGTCTACTTCCTAATGTTGGGATTGTCTACGACAGGAGTGAAATGGATAGACTCAAATGCGGCCATGCTCGAAATTGGTTGGTACGAACAGCAATTAGAAAGAATGAGCAAAGGGAAACGTCCGAATCCCGATTATCGCGTCTGGTTATCATTATTGAAGTATTTTATGGAAGAGGAACACGGACAATCACCTTCAGCACCAACCAGGTGACACATGCTGAAGGCGATTCCCCATAACGGCGTATATGGATGAGGCGGGCTGAGCGCTGCACAGATTTTACAAACACAGCATGCCGAATTGCTCCCATTACGGTCTTATTTTATGCCGCTAGCACGGCTTCGAAATGATGGAACATCTGCTTATACGCCCGCTGCTTCTGTTTATAACGCATCTGATTCGACATTAAGTACATATTCAATACAGGAACGAGATCCTGTTCTCCCTGCACAAGTCTCAATACCTCGTTGACTTCTCCATTAACAAATGCAATAGCGAGTGCCCGTATGTGGCTTCGAGCCTCAGCACCGTCTGGCAGGGCCTCTTCTTCCATGTATTCCTCTTCCTTCACATCATGCAGGACCTTCCGTGCTCGATGATATGCAGCCTTCACCGCCCCTTCCGTTGTCTTCAGCTTATTCGCAGTGTCAGCAACAGAATACCCGAGTACGCTGCGCATAAGGAGGACGATCCTTTGCAGAGGAGACAAGTGTGTCATCATATATTGGAAGGCGGCTTCGATGTCAATTGTATTGTTCTCTTGTATAGGATCATTGTGTTCTTGAGATTGAAGTTGCTGCTTCACCAGAATTTGATCAAATCGACGTCTTCGGCGCACTTGGTCGATCCAAGCGTTCTTGGCCGTACGCAGCAGCAGCGCTTCAGGATTGTTGTGTTCCATCTCCTTGTTACGGGCTAGAATCTTGACCCACGTATCCTGTACGAGATCCTCAGAATCCCATTTGGAATGTGTGAGAGAGAGGCAATATCTGTTCAGTACGTCGTTCAACTGCTCAAGATTAGGTTGCTCGGCGCTCTGCATTTGATCTAGATTGGTCATCCTTCACAGTCAACTCCTTCATTCGCTCGTTATCGCTTCCACTTCATCGGTCTTCTTCATGCATTACATGAATCGTTTATGGCGTCAATTATGGTTTATCTTCTTATCAGTAAACGAACGAAGCATGCATTGCGTTACGCAGCCTTGGGAAAAAACTTTTGTCTCTGAACCGTATCTTCTGCTGCGATCCATTCGTTTTCTAGATATTCCAGAGTGGAAATTCAGAGGAGGTATTACCATGTCCAACTATATCCCTTATGTTGTTGAGCAAACGAGTCGCGGCGAACGATCCTATGACATCTATTCCCGATTATTGAAGGATCGTATTGTATTTGTCGGTTCTGAAATTAATGATAGTCTGGCCAATAGTGTTGTCGCACAACTCCTTCTTCTTGCAGCGGAGGATTCAGACAAAGACATTTATATGTACATCAATAGCCCAGGAGGCTCGGTCACTGCAGGATTTGGCATCTATGACACAATGCAGTACATTAAGCCGCAGGTTCATACCATCTGTACTGGTTTAGCCGCCTCCTATGGCTCTATCCTGTTGCTAGCTGGAGCCAAGGGCAAGCGCTTTGCACTACCCAATAGTGAAATCATGATTCACCAACCCCATGGAGGCGCTCAAGGACAGGCAAGCGACATTGCCATCAGCGCCAAGCGCATTCTCAAGATGCGCGAGAGACTTGTGCAATTAATGGCTGACCATACTGGACAGCCACCCGAACGAATTGAGAAAGACATGGATCGCGACTACTTCATGACAGCAGAAGAAGCGCTGGAATATGGGATTATTGACAAGATACTCAAGTAGTACGTGACATAAAGCGATCAAGCTGCTGTCCATGTGCATTAGCAGCTTGATCGCTTATGATTTGCTTTCTTTATTAAATCTAGCCAATCGACAAGCTTGTAATTCCTCCAATTGCACATTATCGATAATTTCCTTAGCAGCGAGTCGGCTGATAAGCGGAGCTAATGTTACCATTGGAATGAATTTCCTTAAAATTATTATAGGAATCATGCATGTAAGCAGTCAACAGATGAACAAGGGGGCAAATCGAATGATGAAGCTTGGCCTAGGCTTACAAATTCGTAATGATATTGAAAGCTTGATCGATAGGTAGAGCCAAGGTCTTATTGTATGATTTATGTATCAGAACAAGACAAGAACAATTACTACTAGAGGTGAACATAAATGAAAGAAAACAAAGTTATATCTGCATTTTCGTACTGGAGCGTTCTTTTTGCGCCTATCTTATTCCCTGTTTTAGCCTGGATTGTTGGAGATACAGTAACAAGAAGTCATGCCAAACGTGCGCTATGGACTCACCTTATTCCAAGTATCGCGGCCATTATTGCGGTAATGTTGTTTGGCTTAATTGGGGTTAGTGTACGCGACATTGGCGTCGCATGGGGAATCGGTGCGATTATCGCATTTTGTGTATGCGGTGTGATAAGCGTGTACTACTTTGTATGGAATATTATCAAAGGGATTCAGGTTATCAATTCTTGATCCATTTCGAATCTGATTCTTCTCCCCTGCTCGACCGGAAATTATATACGCCACTCAAAGGTACCTCTTTTGAAATGGAATAGAGGTACTTTGTGTGGATATCATGTTCCTATACGATGACCGCATTTCCTTTAATCCCTATATATTTCCCCGACAATCATATTGGAATGCAGGCTCCGTCTGTAAGAAATATCCGTTCCGCACTCTAGCGACCCAGTTCTGAAACAACTCTTTCCATTCTATGGTTCCGAAGAAATCATTGAGCGGCTTCGTCGAATCCCATTCGATAATAAAATAAGGCTGCCTGTTTTATATGTGCTGTTCAGATCCAAGAAATAGCTTTCCTTATTTTTTTCAAAAATATTAAGCGATAAGCAGTTATTTTCCGATAGATAACATGAAAGCAAATTACTAATAACATGCAAAATAATGGAGGGTTACATAAATGCGTATTGAATCTTATTATCGAATCCCGCCTGCCGCGAAGCGATCCAAGCCACAATCTGAACCGTTATTTGCGGACACAATGAAGGAAATTCAAAAGCAAGAATCAGATGAAAAAGAGAATAAAAAAGGAAAACTCGTAACGACCCGCGAAGATGGCTATATTAGGCAATATCTCGTCAGACCAGACGGTAGCAAGGTATTGTTAGGCGAAACAAAACAGACTTTTGGTGAATTCATTGGTAATGCTGAGTCGTCCGTAGCTCAACAGCCGGTTAACAATCTATCCAGTAATTCCAGTCAAAGTACGCAAGATATGATGGCATTATTGAATTTCTATGCTGGAGCAGTAATTACGTCGCCAGTGAATCAACAGCAGCTATATGCTTTGAAGGATTAGAATTGAAATATCACGATGGTAATGTATGAATTCACAACTAACGAACAGAGGGATCCTCACTCCCTCTGTTCTACTACTTCCCCATTTGCCCATATGGCCTTACAATTATGGTTTCATCACTCATTTCCACTTTAACCTATATTGCTTCTCATTCTTGTTGTTTTCTCTTCTTCTTATTTCGAACAATTGATCTGTTAGGAACAGGCTCCCGGGTTGACGGGAATAATGGCGCCCTATACAATGTAGAGAATTACAAACGTATACTTCTTCGTATAACTTTGGAAATATGGTCCAATCGTCTCTACCGAGCTGCCGTAAACAGTTTGACTACGAGGAAAAGAATGCTTGCTGTGTGGAATCGGATTGAGCGCTAACTCTATCTATCATGGACAGGCTGTTCTTGCTCCTTACCGTCAAACTTTAGTTATCAGAACTAAAGTTTTTTTGTATTTATATGGGTGCTTTATCCCTACACTATTCATACAACGAGAAAAGGAATGTGATTTCGAATGAATTGGAGCAAGCAGCATTGGAACAATCGAATTGCCGCAGCAGGCAGAATGAAGCCTGCTGATCTTGTCATCACGAACGGAAAGATCGTTGACGTCTTCAATCTAGAAATTATGGAAGGTGATGTCGCGATTGTAGATGGCATTATCGTAGGAATTGGCGGCAGCTATGAAGGAGAACGCGTCATCGATGCGAAAGGCCGCTATATTGCACCCTCTTTCATCGATACGCACGTTCACATTGAATCTGCTATGGTTACGCCATCCGAATTCGCTCGTGTTGTACTTCCGCATGGAGTTACGACGGTCATTACAGATCCCCACGAGATTGCAAATGTTGCGGGAGCGGATGGCATTCAATATATGCTCGATGCCTCTGAAAATCTGCCGCTGGACGTCTTTGTCATGCTCCCATCGTGTGTCCCTTGTACGCCATTCGAGCATGCCGGAGCGAAGCTGGATGCTGCCAGTCTGGAACCCTTCTACACGCACCCACGCGTCCTAGGATTGGCGGAAGTGATGGATTACCCTTCTGTACGCCGTGGTGATGCGGATATGGTGGATAAGTTGTTATCATCGCATCGGCACGGCAAGCTGATCGACGGCCATGGTGCTGGATTAGATGAAGAAGCTATCAATGTGTACCGAGCTGTAGGCATTCGCAATGACCATGAATGTGTGACAGCTGAGGAAGCAAAGGCAAGACTGCGCAGAGGTATGTATGTCATGCTGCGAGAGGGATCGGTTGCGAAGGATGTTGAGGCGCTCATCCCGGCTGTCACAGCGAGCAATGCCCGCCGCTGTGTGTTCTGTACCGACGATAAGCACTTGGATGAGCTGCTCCATGAGGGCAGCGTTGATCATAATGCACGCCTTGCTATTCGATACGGTCATGACCCGCTGCAGGCGATTCAGATGGCTTCTCTGAATGCAGCTGAATGCTTCGGCTTGCATGCGAAAGGTGCGATTGCCCCAGGGTACGAGGCAGATCTGTTATTGTTGGATGACCTGCAGGAACTGACGATTGCTCAGGTGTACAAAGGCGGAAGCTTAGTCGGCGAGAATGGCCAGTATACAGGGCCGAAGATCCAAGCAGCTGATATCCCCGCCCCTTTATTGAAGACCGTCCATCTGTCTGAGATTACAGAGCATGATCTGCAAATTGAACTGGGTGAAACAGAACGACGCTGCCACATTATCGGCATTAATCCGAATAGTCTAATCACGACACATCTTATCGAGGAAGTAGACGTAGCGAATGGGTACTTCTGCCCTTCCACCAAGAAGGATCAATTGAAGATCGCCGTGTTCGAGCGACATCACCATACTGGCTGTGTTGGTCTAGGCATTGTGAAGGGGTTTGGCATACAATCCGGAGCGATTGCCTCTACCGTAGCACATGATTCGCACAACTTAGTTGTAGCCGGAAGCAACGATCAGGATATGCTGACAGCCGTTCAGGCGCTGCGTGACATAGAGGGCGGCTTGGTTGTGGTAAGCCAAGGCGAAGTCCTCGCTTCGATCGAGCTTCCACTAGCAGGATTGATGGCGAAGGGCGAATATACGGAGGTACTTGATCGTATGGAACGTCTCAATGATGCATTGGCACACATTGGCGCTTCTCAGGAGTTCAATCCTTTTGTCACCTTGTCATTCCTCTGCTTGCCGGTTATTCCAGAACTGAAGCTGACCGATATGGGCTTGTTCGATTTTGCTAGCTTTACGCATATTCCAGTGTCTGCTCAACAATGAATCAATCTGATTCAACATGCTGCGATTCAGATAGTCTATCTTCCTACTAATCAGTTATTTGGATGATAAATAAGGATCGACATATTCTTTCTAATCATAAGCCATGTATAAACCCGCTTTTCTCGTTGTTGTCTATGCTGATGCATGCAGCTTCGCGGATTTATGCATGGCTTTTCCTTTTAAGCCGTTCAAGGACACAAGAAGGGGCTAGAGGTTGCAAGTGAGTTAAACGCTGAATTCGCAGGTCGAATCATAAGTATGAGTCTAGCGATTTCTGCTGTAGCATTAAGCCACCCTGTCAAGCTATTTATGAAGCTCGTAATAGATCTCTTCTGCCTGCTGGAAATCAACATTATTTTTATCTAAATCGGCATATTTATGAGCGATCACGAGTCCGCATTGCTTAACGATGCTGTCGAATTCATTCGTTTGATACAGTCTCAAATGAAAGTCCTCGTATTCGGTACGCACATGTTTATTATCGATATACAACTCGTAGGAAATCATCGAGTACAAAATTTGTTTGTCCGTATCGTAAGCATGCTTGCTTCGCAGGGCTACTTCTACGGATTCCTTCCCTACCCTCCTGCCTTCCTCGAACGCTGCCAACTCGAATTGTTCTTGATCTATGCTAGTTTGTCCAATTCCACGATAAGGAA
>NZ_JMDX01000143.1:0-16030 GCF_000935845.1 Paenibacillus sp. E194 | reverse complement strand
AATACAGTATCGGGATGTAGCTCAGCTTGGTAGAGCACCTGGTTTGGGACCAGGGGGTCGCATGTTCAAATCGTGTCATCCCGACCATTTAAATTTGCGGGTGTAGTTCAATGGTAGAACTCCAGCCTTCCAAGCTGGTAGCGTGGGTTCGATTCCCATCACCCGCTCCATTTAATAAACCAACGCCAATAGGCGTTTTTTTTGTATATATGATGGGATGAGAACCCAAGGGTTTGACCGTCCGTAAAGACTTCGATGAAATACTCGAGTAGGACGAGCGTCAACATGAACAATAACCGAATGGAACTGAGAGGCTCCATTTTTTCAGATCAGACATGTTGAGTACCGCACTGCAAAGCCTCTTGAAATACAGATCAGTGCACGTGCCGGAGAAGTTATAAGTGAGCCGACAATTAGAGCACCATAAGCGATGGGAGTATTCCCATTTCATTAATCCAGTATGAAATCGACGCCGAAAGGCGTTTTTTTGTTGAGATAGCTGCGTTCGCAGTCCATATTTAGACGATCATGTATGAATTACAGGCCCTACATGAAACATAATGAGTAGGATGATGAACATACATTTCAAGCTGTTTAAGGCTAAAAATACAGGTTAGCAATATCAAGATGACGATCGATAGTAAACCCGAACCAATGTAAGGGGATACAATTGAAACGTGCGATTTTTTCAATGAAAAGTAAAGATTTTCGTCTCAATTTGTAGTATGATGTTAAGAAAGTCTTTTACAGACTGTACTGAATTGTGAGATAGGGGGAGACGAATGACTGATCTAACGTTAACCGCAAACAAGACTAATTCCAACAATATGTTGCGGCGGGACGTTCGTTTTCTGGGTAATATACTCGGCGAAGTGCTCGTCCATCAAGGTGGTAATGAATTGCTTAACATTGTGGAGAAGATCCGCGAGCTTAGCAAATCGTTGCGTGCCGTATTTTTACCCGAGTTGTATGAGGAGTTTAAGCAACTCATCAATACGTTGAACCCCGAAATCCGACATCAAGTGATTCGTGCATTCGCTATCTACTTCCAGTTAGTGAACATTGCAGAACAGAATCATCGGATCCGTCGCAAACGCGATTATGAGCGCTCTGCCGGTGAAACCATTCAACCAGGATCAATCGAAAGTGTGATCATGGAGTTGAAGGAGCGTAAAGTTTCCGAAGAAGAATTGCAAGGAATTATTGAAAGCATTTCTTTGGAACTTGTCATAACGGCGCACCCGACTGAGGCGATGCGTCGGGCCATTCTCGATATTCATAAGCGCATCGCTGATGATGTCACAATGTTGGATAATCCAACTCTGACACACCGTGAGCGTGAACAATTGCGAGATAAGCTGCTGAACGAAGTGATTACACTATGGCAAACAGATGAACTGCGTGATCGTAAGCCAACTGTACTTGATGAAGTGCGCAACGGCCTATTCTATTTCAACGAGACACTGTTCGATGTTCTGCCAGATGTATATCATGAATTGGAACGCTGCCTGGATAAGTACTATCCATCCGGAGGATGGCATGTGCCTACTTACCTTCGATTTGGTTCTTGGATCGGTGGCGACCGTGACGGTAATCCTTCGGTTACCCATGATGTAACATGGGAAACATTGAAGATGCAGCGTACTCTTGCGATTCGCAAATACGAGGAGCGATTGAAGTCCTTGTTCCGTACGCTTAGCTTCAGTACTACAATTGTATCTGTATCTGAGGAATTGCTATCCTCGATTGCAGAGGACAGCCGCAATGTGACATTGACGCATGCGGGATACTGGAACAATGAGAAGGAACCGTATCGTATCAAGTTAATCTACATGTTCGAGAAGTTGAATAATATACTGGATGAGTCGACGAAGGGGACAGCACAGCGTTACAACAATCCGCTTGAGTTCTTAGAAGATCTGAGAATTATCGACCGGAGCTTGCGCCACCACTTCGCAGATTATGTATCAGACACGTATGTGAAGAAACTGATTCGTCAAGTAGAACTGTTCGGCTTCCACATGGCGACACTTGATATTCGTCAGCATAGTAAAGAGCATGAAAATGCGATGACTGAAATTTTGGCTAACATGAACATCGTGGACGATTACAGCAGCTTGGGCGAAGAGGAGAAGATTGAGCTTCTTAATCGCCTGCTGAATGATCCTCGTCCATTGATATCGGAATATATTCAATATAGTGAATCCACAACTGAAGTACTGAATGTGTATCGTATCGTCTATGATGCACAGAAGGAATTCGGTGAAAAATGTATTACAAGCTACTTGATCAGTATGGCGGAGGCAGCGAGCGATGTGCTTGAAGTCATGCTGCTTGCGAAGGAAGTAGGCATGTTCCGCAAAGAGAAAGGCAAAGTACACTGCACATTGCAGGCTGTGCCGCTCTTCGAGACTGTCGACGACCTTCATGCCGCACCTGCGATCATGAAGACGTTGTTTGATTTGCCGATATACCGCAGTGCTGTTGAAGCAATGAATGATCTGCAGGAGATCATGCTTGGCTACTCAGACAGCAACAAAGACGGCGGTGCATTTACAGCGAACTGGGAGCTTCGTATGGCTTTGAAGGAACTGACGGCGTCTGCTAAGAAGTACGATGTGAAATTGAAGTTCTTCCATGGTCGTGGCGGTGCACTTGGTCGTGGTGGTATGCCATTGAACCGCAGTATTATGGCACAGCCTCCACACACGATTGGTGGCGGCATCAAAATTACGGAGCAGGGTGAAGTATTGTCTTCCCGTTATTCCGTACAAGGCATTGCTTACCGAAGCTTGGAACAAGCAACTTCGGCACTTATACAAGCGGCTACGCTGGCTCGTACACCGCATACGGATCTGTATGAATCGAAGTGGAAGGATCTCATGGAGAGCATCTCCCAGGCTTCGCTGGAGAAGTATCAGGATCTGATCTTCCGTGATCCGGACTTCATGACGTTCTTCAAGGAGTCTACGCCGCTTCCAGAGATCGGTGAACTGAACATTGGTTCACGTCCGTCGAAGCGGAAGAACAGCGACCGCTTCGAAGACTTGCGTGCGATTCCTTGGGTATTCGCATGGACGCAGAGCCGGTACTTGCTCCCTGCGTGGTATGCAGCAGGAACAGGATTGCAGAGCTTCTATCAAGGCAAGGAAGAGAATATGGAAACGATGCGCCATATGTATCAGCATTATTCCTTCTTCCAGTCTATGATCGACAGCTTGCAAATGGCACTTGCGAAGGCGGATCTTGTCATTGCCAAGGAATATGCAGGCATGATTAAGGACGAAACCATTCGCGAGCGTATTTTTACGCAAATTGAGGAAGAATTCAAATTAACCTCTTCGTTAATCCTGCAAATTACCGGACAAGAGGATATTCTCGACAATGTTCCTGTCATCCAGGAATCGATTCGCTTGCGCAATCCATACGTGGATCCGCTCAGCTATATGCAGGTGGAGCTGCTGGCAGAGCTGCGCGAGCTTCGTGAGAACGAAGAGGATGATGCGGTATTGCTGCGAGAAGTATTGCTTACGATTAACGGTATTGCAGCAGGGCTTCGAAATACAGGTTGATAATGTCGGAATGATCGATTTCCGCAGGCTACGTCGATACGTAAACAGCACGAAGTAGCGACGATGCAGTCGAGTCTTGAGTGATCGAGGCTCGACTTTTCCTGTGTTTATACATAGGAAAGAGTGCGCCGGCAAAGAAGAGCAGCATTGCTTCTACATCGACACACTCGCACCCCTAGGGCAGCGACAGGCAGGGAACAAGGCTTCCCGAATGAGCCATTGTTCATTCACTGAATTCGGTGAATGATCGTGAGCACAGTAAGATACGTTGCTCCCAAGGTTCACATTCCTGCTTACGATGTCCGGCATTGTCATTGAGGTGCAATGATTGAGAAGACATCGGCATAAGAGCAGTGAGGATGGAGGGAGACCGCTTGGATACGCTAGAACAACGGCTCGTGAGATTGGCTCGAAAAGGGGATACGCGAGCGTTTGCCGAGATTGTCGATTTATATAAGGATAAAATATTCCATCTTGCCTATCGCATGCTGAGCAATCGGCATGAAGCAGAGGATGTGGTACAAGATACATTTCTGCGTGTATATCGCAATTTGGATCGTTACGATGAGACTCAGAAGTTCTCGACTTGGATCTATCGTATCGGAACGAACCTGTGCATTGATCGCTTGCGCAAACGGAAGCCGAATTATTCCCTTGATGCAGAGATGAATGACCAGGAGGGCATTGACGGGTATGCGATGATCCCTAGCGATGATCGTACACCTGAGACATACTTGCTTGTAAGCGAGACTCAGAAAATGGTCCATGAGGCGATTGAGAGTCTTCCTGCCAAATATAAGACCGTGATGGTGCTTCGTTACTTAAAGGATATGTCGCTGCAGGAAATTAGCGATGTGCTGGATATGCCTGTGACCACGATCAAAACGAGGGTGCACCGGGGAAGAGAATTTCTCCGAAAGAAGCTGGAACGTAAAATCTGATAAAAAATAGCAGGCTAAAGAGTGAAACTATTTTGCATTCAAGTCGTATCGTATAACAAGCCGAATGAGCCCTAACGAAAATGTACAGGATGTTGGGAAAGACTTCGGTGCATGACGATACGTCCCAGATAGGGTCATCCTTCTTAATGTAGGATGTGCCATCGTATCTGATTGGAGACTCCATGAAAGGATTGGCTCAAATGGATTGCAAACAAGCCGTCTCATTAATGCATGATTTACTAGATGACGATTTGACACCGGAATATGCACTCGAATTGAAACAACATATGCTTGCATGCCCGGATTGCCGCGAACGATTTCGTCAGTTAGAGGAGATGGACACTCTGCTGTACAGCTTCAATCACCGAGTGCAGCCTGTATCGGATGATTTGACGGCACGGGTTATGAGCGTTATACCGAAGCCGAAGCAGCAAAGTGCGTTCATGCTATGGGTCAAACGTCACCCAGCCATTACCGTCGCAGCCGTCTTTGTGTTGGTTATGATGACAAGTGCTCTAAGTATGTGGAATGCGGATAAGCAGCTTATGGTTAAGGGCGCTGATCTGAATGGAGTTGTCGTAGAGAATAATAAGGTCATCGTGCCTTCGGATAAAGTAATATCAGGTAACTTAACGATTCATAACGGAGTCGCAGAAGTGTACGGCAAAGTGAAGGGCGATGTAACCGTCATTGACGGGAAGCTGTATCAAGCATCTACGGCAAATATTTCGGGATCGGTTCACCAAATCGACGAAGCACTAAGCTGGATGTGGTACCAGCTTACGAACTTGTTCGGCACGGGGCCGTCGCTGCCATAACGAATGACAGCATCCGTATCTGTTGTACCGAGGCTCTCCTGCAGCTATTGCAGGAGGGCTTTTTTGTAAGGATGGATAAGAATGGAATATAAATTTTGCTTCATCAAGACGAAAAGGTTATAGTTATACATAGAGAGATGCTTCATCTTCTCATCAGGATCTTATCAGGGGAAACGAACGCCGGGGGTACCTGCATGAATTATTTTGCGGACATGTCGTGGAAAGACACGATCAAGAATATCATCGATATTTTAATCGTTAGTTATGTAATTTATAAGCTACTTGTGCTCATCCGCGGAACGCGTGCTGTCCAGTTGCTGAAGGGGATCTTTATCCTCGTCGTGACTTGGGCGATCAGTACGTGGTTTGATTTGTATACGCTGAAATGGCTTATGAATCAAATGTTTACGTTCGGGGTTCTTGCGATCGTGATTATATTCCAACCTGAGCTGCGACGAGCATTGGAGCAGCTGGGTCGAGGGAAAATGTTCGGTGGGCGAGCTGTAGCAGAGGAAGATGAGACGGCTCGTGTTATTAGCGAGCTTATTAAAGCAGTTAATTATATGTCACGACGGAAGATCGGTGCACTCATCGTCTTCGAACGTGTGACAGGGTTGAATGAATACACGGAGTCAGGCATTGCCATGAACTCCCGTATTAGCTCAGAGTTGCTCATTAACCTATTTATCCCGAATACACCACTGCACGACGGAGCAGTTATTATACAAGGCAGCCAAATTGCAGCAGCAGCTTGTTATTTGCCGTTGTCCGAGAATCCATTTATCAGTAAGGAATTGGGGACAAGACATCGGGCAGCTATTGGAATCAGCGAAGTATGTGATGCGATCTCTGTTGTCGTCTCCGAGGAGACGGGACAAGTGTCCCTTGCTATCAATGGACAAGTTGTGCGTGATATTAAGGAAGAATCACTCATATCCAAGCTGTTCGATGAGTTAAAGCCGAAGGCGAAGAAAGAACTGAAAATGTTCTGGAAACGAAAAGGTGAGCATCATGGATAAGTGGTTAATGAATAATAATGCAGCGAAGATTATTGCGTTAGTATTAGGTGTACTTCTATTCGCTGTCGTACATAAAGACGATACAACACCGACTTCTCCGCAGCCGCTCATGGAATCTCGCTGGATTGATGATGTGCAAGTACGGATTGTCGGATTGGATACGAAGCAGCAGGTGATTAAGTCCATACGGCCGGATAAGGTTCGTATACAGGTTCGAGGCAAGCGGACAGCGATTGCTTCTGCATTGCCAGAAGATTATAAAGTAACACTTGATTTAACAGGCTATGGGAAAGGGAAACATGTGGTACAGCTCCGTCATGAGTTGCCGACTGGAATTGACTTGATATCGATGGAGCCGAGCAGTGCAACGATTGAGCTGGAGGATGTGCAGACGAAGGAGTACGAAGTACAGGTACAAACAGAAGGAACCCCTGCCAAAGGATATAAGGCAGGCACTCCAATTGTGCGTCCTTCGAACCGGGTTCATGTAACTCTTCCCGCATCTCGTATGGCTGAAGTAAAATCGATAGTAGGTACAGTAAGTATCGATAAGGCGAATGAGTCTGTCATCACGAAGCGGGTGAAGTTGACGGCGTTTAATGCGAGAGGCAATGAAGTGGAGGGAGCAGTCCTGACACCATCTTTTGTCGAGGTCGAAGTACCGATCACGAAGCCATTCAAGACCGTACCGCTCCAAGTGAATTTGACTGGACAATTGGTGGAAGGACTTGCTGTGTCAGCCTTGTCTCCAGATGTCAATCAGGTGACCTTGTACGGCCCTCAGGAAGCGTTGGATAAGATCGAATACTTGGATAATGTACAAGTCGATTTGCGCCAATTTGAAGCTGCAGGAACGTATAAGTTAAAGGTACAATTGACGCAGCCTGCGAACATTGAGAAAATAGAACCGAGTGAGATTACTGTCGAATTGCAAATTTCGGGTGTAAAACAGCGTACGATATCGGACGTTCCTATTACACTAACTGGTGACAATGACCGATTGGAGACGACGATTGCGGAACCGGCTTCCCGCAAGATGGACGTTATTGTTGTTGGCGCACCGAATCTGATTGATGCGCTGAAGGTAAGTGACATTCAGTTGATTGCGAATGTGAATGACTTGCCTCCTGGTGAGCATACAGTGAACTTGCAGGTAAACTTGCCTCGGTTCGTTCGACGAGTGGATTCAACTCCGCTAACGATCAAGGTCGTAATTAAGGATACGGAAGCGCCCGTAACGACATTGCCTGATCCGAAGCCTCCTACTTCGATCCCAGAAGAAGTAGGCAACGGCTCGACATCAGGAACCCAGAATGAGACGGGGCATCCAAGCAATCCATCGACCGACACTCATGAGAATCCGCCTTCCTCGAATGAAGCGGAAGGAACACCGACCGAAGCGGTAAACGGATCAGTGGAACATTCCAACTAGAGATGTGTGACATACATGAATTGACGAATAGAATAATGAAAATCAAATTTACGACGTGAGAATAGATGCTGCACAGGATGGATTTATGATCGAAGGTGCTAACAACAGCAGATCATATTGATTGATGGCAGCATGAAGGAGAAGCGAACGATGGGGAAATATTTTGGTACTGATGGTGTACGCGGTGTAGCGAATCAAGAATTGACAGCGGAACTTGCTTTTAAAATTGGACGCTGTGGAGGCTATGTACTGACGAAGCAGGCATCAGGCAAACCGAAGGTGGTTATCGGTATGGATACGCGTGTATCTGGCCGTATGCTTGAGGCTTCATTGACAGCAGGTTTGCTGTCAATTGGTGCAGATGTCATCCAGCTTGGGGTGTTGTCTACACCAGCTGTTGCATATTTGACACGTGTATTGGGTGCTGATGCAGGGGGTTATGATCTCTGCCTCCCATAACCCTGTTCAGGACAATGGGATTAAGTTCTTCGGCAGCGACGGCTACAAGCTGCTTGATGAGACAGAACTTGAAATTGAGCAGCTAATGGATGCTGCTGAAGATGAGCTTCCTCGTCCAATTGGCGAAGGTCTCGGTACGGTTACAGCGGATACGGAAGCGAAATGGCGCTATGTAGAGTATTTGGAGTCAACCGTTGATCAACGCTTCGATGGTATGCGCATTGTGCTCGATTGTGCACACGGTGCTGCTTATGAGCTGGCACCACGCTTGTTCCGTGAACTTGGTGCAGAAGTAATCGCCATTGGCGCCGAGCCAACAGGTCTGAATATCAACGATCATTGCGGTTCAACGCATCCGGAAATGTTGAAAGAAGAAGTGCTGCGCCACAAGGCTCATTTGGGTCTGGCTTTTGACGGTGATGCGGATCGCTTAATTGCAATTGATGAACATGGCGAGGAAGTTGACGGCGACTTCATTCTGCTCATTTGCGGCGATGCAATGAAGCGGGCTGGTCGTTTGAATAGTGATACGATTGTAACAACAGTCATGAGCAACATTGGCTTCTTTAAGGGTGCTGAGAAGCACGGATTGAATACAGCCAAGACGGCAGTTGGCGATCGCTACGTAATGGAAGAAATGCGCCGCGGTAATTATAACTTAGGCGGTGAGCAATCCGGACACGTTATCTTCTTGGATTACAATACGACAGGAGACGGTATGCTGTCTGGTATCCAATTGGTTGCTAACTTGAAGGCAAATGGCCAATCCTTAAGTGAAGCGAAGTCGCTTATGCGCAAATACCCACAAGTGCTGGTGAACGTGCGTGTTGGGGATAAATCGAAATACCAAGGCAATGCAGCTATCGAGAAGGCGATTGCGGAAGTTGAGCAGGAGTTGGGTGACAATGGTCGCGTGCTCGTTCGTCCATCCGGGACAGAATCCCTGATTCGTGTCATGGCCGAAGGCCCTGAGGCGGATATTGTAGCGGGATATGTCAACCGCATTGTAGAGGTTGTACAGAAAGAACTAGCTTAATAGGACTTGTTCAGAGCCGTTTTCCTGACGTTGTCAGGTAAGCGGCTTTTTTCCTATTTTCTGTAGCATTGTTGCGGAAAATGGCTAAAGTGAATATAATGTAAGAACATGTTCCGCAAATATAGAGTGGATAAGGCGAAGCCGATGCCTGGAAGCTCAGCCAAGAAGCCGGTGTATGATGCAGGAACAGCTTATGCTAGAGGATGAGCTAGTCCTCTTCGTAAGGAAGATAGGAAATAGAAAATTAGAAGATGATTCACATATAGAAAGTGAGGATTGTGAGGTTGGCAATGTAACGGGCAACCGTTCAAGAAGCGCCAGCGCTTGCTGCTGAATCGGCCATTGCAGCGAGTGGACGAGGTGGAGGTGTTCGAAATGTTCGGCGGGGACCTCCCGGTGTGTTACCGGCACCGTAAGAGCATTAGCGGAATGCAGGAGAGGCGACTTTCCTGACAACGCATGCTTACGCAGGTATGTTAGATATTGGGATGGAGATACACTTGCATAGTCAAGGCGTATCCATTTGGAGATACAATGCAGCTGATTATCGCTGCCATTAAGATTTAACTCAATTAACTACTAAGAATCGGGCTGTCTCGTGGATGGACAGAGCACACAGAGTCCAAGCTGGCTAACAAGCTTGCTTGTTGTGCTGCTTGGCGAAGAGTAGGCTATTACAAATTAGGCTGCTTCCCTCGTTATCCATGAGCTTATTGAACTTTATAAGTCATCCAATAATGCTATGCACTCATGCTTATGGGGCATGGACTTCTGTGTGCGACGTCGCCAACTGGAGAGGCCGCGAATAATCGGAGGTCTATATTATGTGTGGTATTGTCGGATATATTGGAGCTAGAAATTCTCAAACGGTGTTGTTGGAAGGATTGGGCAAGCTGGAGTATCGTGGATATGATTCTGCTGGCATTGCTGTATTCACACCGGAAGGCTTGCAAGTGCGCAAGGCACAAGGTAGATTAGCTGTCCTTGCTTCTCAATTGGAGGATGAGCCGCTGCAAGGTTCAGTAGGCATTGGCCACACTCGCTGGGCGACACATGGCAAGCCTTCGAATGAGAATTCACATCCGCATACGGATGCATCGATGAAGTTCTCTGTTGTTCACAACGGTATTATCGAGAACTATATGGAGCTGAAGGAAGAGCTGATCGCGTCCGGAGTTGTATTCCGTTCAGAGACGGATACAGAGGTCATTTCTCATCTGATTGCTCAAGAGTATGACGGAGATATTGTGAAGGCTGTGCAGAAGGCTACAGCGCGTATGCGCGGTGCTTATGCATTGGCTGTCCTGACAGAGCATGAACCGGATAAGCTGGTTGCTGTTCGCTTCGCAAGTCCGTTAGTTATCGGTATTGGAGAAGGCGAGAACTTTATCGGTTCGGATATTCCGGCGATTTTGCAATATACGCGTCGAGTGTATATTTTGAACGACAACGAAATGGCCGTACTGACTAAGGACGCTGTCGAATTGATGACGTTAGAGGGGAATTTTATTTCTCGGGAAATGATTGTTGTCGATTGGGACGTGTTGACTGCGGAAAAAGGCGGTTACGACCATTTCATGCTCAAAGAAATTCATGAGCAGCCCAAGGCATATCGCGACACGATGCGCGGTAGAATGCAAGAAAATCGCAGTGGAATCAAGCTTCCTGAGTTGAAGCATTTGACTGCAGAGAAATTACAAGAAATTCGCAACGTGCATATTGTCGCATGCGGTACTGCTTATCATGCAGGTCTTGTCGGACGTACGCTGATCGAGCAATGTGCAGGCGTTCCCGTTGAGACAGATGTCGCTTCGGAGTATCGCTACCGTTCGCCAATTATTACACCACAGACGCTTGTTATTGTTGTCAGCCAGTCCGGTGAGACAGCAGATACACTCGCAGCACTTCGTGAGGCGAAGCGTTGCGGTGCGACTGTTCTGGCGATTACGAACGTTGTAGGCAGCTCGGTTGCCCGTGAAGCAGACGATACAATCGTCACATGGGCAGGACCTGAGATTGCGGTTGCCTCTACTAAGGCGTACACATCACAGCTTGTTGCCTTCATGATATTCAGCCTGTACTGGGCAGAGAAGCTTGGCCTCCATGATCAGGCTTGGATTAAAGAACAGATTGCTGCGATGCAGGCATTACCGGAGCAGGTGGAGCGCATCCTGGAGCAATCTGACGAGCTGAAGCGGGTCGCAGAGGACATTGCAAAGCACGACAATATGTTCTTCATCGGCCGTGGTCTGGACTATGCGGTAGCATTGGAAGGATCACTGAAGCTGAAAGAGATCTCATATATTCATTCCGAGGCGTATGCTGCGGGTGAGTTGAAGCACGGAACACTCGCCTTGATCGAAGAAGGTGTACCTGTCATTGCACTGGCTACACAGACTGCTCTTGTTGAGAAGACGGTGAGCAACATTAAGGAAGTGAAGGCGCGCGGCGGTGTCGTATACGCGATTACCGACGAAGCGAATGCTGCTGCAGTAGAGAAGGCGGTTGATGGCATGTTCGTACTTCCGGCTACGCTGTCTCGTTTGTCTCCTGCTCTGTCTGTAGTGCCATTGCAGCTTGTTGCTTACTATGCAAGCTTGGCACGAGGCAATGATGTGGATAAGCCAAGGAACTTGGCGAAGAGCGTGACGGTGGAATAGGGAAGAGCATTAAGTGAACATTATTGTCACGATGTAAAAAAGTTTGTCCAAGGATTGGGGAATGCTGGAGCCAATGACCAGTGAATCCCCGATCCTTTTTTATTTCAAGAAGGGAACGAGAGAAAATAAAATTTAGGGAAATTCAGGAGTGACACGGCTTTCGGGGGAATACAGGTGTCAAAAGAAAATAGAGTTCTAGACTGAAAAATTAAGTGTTAGACTAGGCAAATAAAGTTGTAGACTGTGAAAATAAAGTATTAGACTGACGTCGCTTCATTAAGAATTCCTGTAATACGAATTATTTGGTTGTTGAACAAAAACGAGCGCCTCGGTACGATGGGGTTGTGCACGAGGTCATTGCCTCAAAAATCCCATCCAGGAGGTCGCTCTACTATGAAGTTTAAGGCACAAGATAAGCAAAATCAACTCATTGAAAACATTACCGATCAGCATCTAGTCATCGGCGTAGATATCGCTCAAGAAGTTCACGTTGCTCGCTCTGTCAGCTTTCGTGGAATTGCATTAGGTACACCGCTAGAGTTTGGCAATCATCTTGAAGGGTTTGAGATGCTGGGGCGCTGGATCCATGATCTACTCAAAGCCTACAAGCTTAACAAAGTCATTGTAGGTATGGAACCCACTGGACATTACTGGCTAAGTCTCGCACGTTGGCTCTCTTCTCAGAGCATTGAGTCCGTTCTTGTTAATCCCCATCTCGTCAAAAAGAACAAGGAGAACCGTGACAATACCCCCTCTAAAAGCGACCGCAAGGACGCTCTTGTCATTGCAGATATGGTCAAAAACGGGTATTACTCCCCTGTTCGTTTTCATTCAGAAGCCTACGAAGAACTGCGAATTCTCATGGCTAACCGAGACACGGTTACCAAACGGCTCAACAGCGCTGTTAACCAAATTCATCGTTGGGTAGATATCGTGTTCCCTGAGCTGCGCCAGGTCTTTAAGATCCTTACTTGCACAAGTGCCATTGCAACGCTCAGACTCTTCCCCTTACCGAAGGAAATTTGTCGCTTAACAACAGAACAGATCCTTGCTGGATGGAAACAATATGTGAAGCGTCATGCTGGAGTTAAACGAGCGGAGCAGCTCATTGTACTAGCAAAATCCAGTGTTGGCGCCACGCAGGCACTCCATGCCTACAAACTTCACCTTGGACAATTGCTCGAGGAATATGACTTGGCGAAGCGCCAGCTTGAACAGATTGAGCATGACCTTCATCTCATCCTTAAGCGTATTCCCTACGCACAGAAGTTGCTTGAAATTCAGGGGTTGAATGCAACGAGCTTGGCTGGTGTTCTAGGAGAAACCGGAGATCTGAGCGGCTATGCCCATGGAAATGCTTTGTTACGACATGCCGGTCTTAACCTAACAGAAGCGAGTTCTGGAAAGTGGCGTGGTAAAATGTCACTTAGCAAACGTGGCCGCCCTCGTCTACGGAGGTTTCTCTATCTCATGACAATGTGTATGGTCATGACAAATTCGGATGTCAGAGCTCTGCACCATTTCAACGTCGAGGTAAAGAAGTTAAAGAAAATGAATTCCATTATGAAATTATGCGGTAAAGTTGCACGAATGCTAGTGGGCTTAGCTAAGAGTTGCGAAGGCTATGACTCAGCCAAAGTTTTCCCGCAAGCAGCCTAAATCCATTCTTCCCTCACTAACTCATGCATTCGCAGGATAACAAGAAGCACGGAGTATCGGGAGAAGTTAAGCAAAAGGGCTCGGACCCGTTCCGTTAGAAAGACCGACCTCCACCCCTAAGTTAGATGTGACGAAGGAATGAAAGGGCTTAGACCCGTTGAGACATGGGAGTGAGAATCGCTAAGGTGAAGTGGAGACGTGCGCATATGGAACAATATGGGTGAAGGATACCTCACCCTTGCTTTCACATGCCCTTGCTACGATCCCCAAGTCACCGGCTCCTACAAGTCTTCTTCCCTCACATTTACCGTAGGGTGAAATCCTGCGAATTCATGAGTCTGAGTGAGGAAACTTAATCACTTTGAGGGAGCTAACGGGCAGGATATTGCGGAACAGGCTACCGTTCAGCCGGTAGCCTGTAGCCTGATGTCGTTGTTCTATCGTGTCTCGTTTATTAAATGAATTATTGTCGATTTTCCCGATATAGCAGAGCCTCGCATACTCAATCATACCTCGATGCGCTCATCATCTGCAGACGATTTCTATTTCCTGTGGATGAAGCGACGATTGATGAAAAAAGCGATGATCAAGGACAAGACGCCGAGTAAAACTGGTACGCCAAACGCTTCAAAAGAGAAGGAGCTACCTTTCAGCTTCAGGTGGTCGGTGGCGCGATATTCAAGCCGCTTGGCGGCAAATTTCGCCGTCTGGATATCCTCTTGCTCAGCCAAATCCTCGAATGCGGGATCCATTGCAAACCGATCCGCCGCGTCGCGGTGTAGGAACAGCAGTTTCGCGCTGTAGCCGCTGTTCTTCCATTGGTTGATGTCTTCGGCGGCTGCAGATTCGGCATCGGCACCGACGACAATCATTTTCTCTAACTTCGGCACGGTTTTTATCTGATAACGCGCGACTAGGTGTAGGCCGTGCTTCGTTACGATTGGTTGGTTCGCGCTAGAAACTGTCAACGTCGTCGTCGTACCGGAAGCGGTATACGTATCGAATGCGGCGGACAAATCCAGTTCATCGGCGCCGTTATATAGCAGCACGCCCGCCTTTACTTTGTTCCATTGATAAGCGTTGTTCAGTACGTACGTTATATCGCTCAACCCGGCAACAAACGGTTTCATTTGCGGGTTTGTCACGTACTCGTAAGAGGGATAGTTCATCTCTTTCGCCACTTTCTTCGCCGCCGCCTCGCCTAGTTGCTTGGAGATGACGTATAGTGTAGCGTCGATCCCCGATGTCAGGCCGGCAGAAGATACGATATTGCCTTGTGGGACGTAGCGCCGGTCATTCACCCACTGGACTTTCGGATATTTTTTAATGAGCCTGTTAATGTCTCCCCAGTGCGTCGCGGCCGATTTGCCGTTCAGCAAGCCGGTATCCGCCAGGTTTTCAGCCCCGTTGCAAATGGAGATCAATGTCGTCTTGGCACCCGAGTGCTTCCGGATCCATTCACGGACAGGCGCATATTTATTCTCGTCCAAAATCGGCATAAACGGAATGACGATAATGTCTGGGCTTTTGCCGAGCATCGCATCCATTTCGTCATACGAATAGTGTGGGACGACATCGAGTCCACCGGTTAGCGATTTTATTTCGCGATCGGGGGCAACGCCATATACATTGTAAGCTTCAGTCATCGCAAACATCTCGTATGGGACGAGAAAATCGAACACTTCCGTCACTTCGTTCGCCAGAAGCACGGCCACCGTCGGTTTGTTAGAGTCATATTTCGGTACCTGCAAATCCGTCAATGCAGTGGGGGCTTTATCGTAAACCGACATTCCGGCATTCATCGTATTGATGAACCCGACCGCGCCTATCCCCCCTACGACGACGACAAAAACGATGAGATAGATAATAATGCGTAATACAATTTTCACTTGCTTCGCTCCTTCAAGTTAGATTCTTTCCCATAAAATTTAACAAATCAAGATGAACAGGGCATCTGTCTGTGGTTCGGTAGAGAGGCCAGCCTAACGTTGGAACTGCCACTGGACCCTAGTCTGTATTCTTTTTTTAGGATGACTCAAATGGGCTATAATTTTAACAAAACGGTGACAATGCGCTGTTCGGTAATGGGGCCACTGATGAACTAACGCTTCTCATCCTAGCGGAACCTTTAAAAATAAAAAAACATCTGTCATTGAAATTTCGAACATTGAAGTGCACCCCCTATAGTAGAAATTGGATAAACACCCCTCGTGTTACATCCGATGAATCTCTATAGGGGGTGCATTTTTTATGGCTATCAAAGGACAGAAGTTCAAAACGTATTCAGAAGAACTAAAAGCTGAAGCCATCCGCTTGCATGTGGAGGAAAAGTGGACTTATCGGCAGATCAATGAACATTTTAAAATTCATGATAAACAGCGGATGAAGAAATGGATGAGGAAATATCGAGAGAAGGGTGAATTTGGGCTTCTGG
>NZ_JMDX01000142.1:0-16183 GCF_000935845.1 Paenibacillus sp. E194 | reverse complement strand
CCTGTTGTTTATCGCGGTTTGAACGTAGCATTTTTGATCACCTTCCCGATCTCATTTATTACTATAATTATACAACATTAACGCGGTGTCGTGTGAAATTAAATAAACATAAAAATAGCTGCCGAGACTTTCTCGACAGCCTGAGGAATGCCATTCATTGGCATTCCTCTTTCACTCCATGTACACTTTGGCAAACCACGAGAACATATACGGATTACGTACGATTTACGATTTTCCGCTCTACGAACGCAACTGCTTTATACATTAGTGTAGCCACAATCGCGATAATGACAAGCGATGACATAACCAGTGTAAAATTAAACACTTGAAATCCATATATAATCAAATATCCAAGCCCTACCTTGGATACAAGAAATTCACCAACAATTACACCTACCCATGCAAGCCCAACATTCACCTTTAGCGTGGACACGATCGCAGGAAATGAGGCCGGCAAAACGACCTTGCAAAATATCGTCCGCTTCCCGCCCCCAAATACACGAACAACCTTGATGTAATTCGGATCGACTTCCCGAAAGCTATTGTACACAACAATTGTTGTTATGATTACGGTGATGGATAAAGTGGTAGCCACAATGGCTGTAAATCCCGCTCCGAACCCGACGATGAACAAGGGGCCAAGCGCAACTTTCGGCATGCTGTTGAAGACAACCATGTATGGATCTAGCACTCGCGCAAGAAATTCTGACCACCAAATGAGCACGGCAAGCAGAGTGCCGAGCACCGTACCGAGTACAAAGCCTACAATCGTCTCTCCTACAGTCATCCCTAAATGGGGCCAAATGGAACCGTTCATGACATCCTGCACAATTTGCGCGCCTACCTTGCTCGGATAACTGAATAACAGAACATCGATCCACTTCAGTCGGCCTGCTAGCTCCCAGAGCGCTATACAGGAGATTAGAATGATTAGCTGTGTCACCGTAACTGATGTTGACAGTGCACGTCTGCGTGCGCGATATTGCGCATAGGTCGATGCTACTAGCTCCTTCGTATTGTCTGAGGGATGGGGTATGGGCGGTGAATCATCAAGATCCGAATGTCGGCTCATTGCTTCCCCTCCGATCTGACGCTTCAAGTTCCTTCCACAAGTCATGGAACAGATCATTGAATCCTTCCTGCTCACGTGCATAGAAGGGTTGGGAGTTGCGGATTGACTCTGGTATGACGAATGTTCGACGAATGCTGCCTGGATCACGATTCAACACAATCACCCGGTCACTAACGGCTATTGCCTCTGACAGATCGTGGGTAACGAGAATGGCCGTCTTATTTCGTAGACGCAAAGTGTCCACGACCAAATCCTCCAATTGCAGCTTCGTCTGGTAATCCAAGGCAGAGAATGGTTCATCCAGCAGCATAAGCTCCGGTTCCGTCGCAAGCGTCCTGACCAGTGCAACACGCTGCCTCATTCCGCCGGACAGTTGATGAGGATACAGCTTCTCTGTCCCTTCGAGTCCCATTCCGTTAAGCAGCTGAACAACTCTCTCCTTCATCTCAGTGGTTAACTGTTTTGTCAGCTCCAACCCCATGCATGCATTGTCAAGAATCGATCTCCAAGGGAAGAGATAGTCCTGTTGAAGCATATAACCGACATGAGATGAGGTACCGCTCACTCGCTGACCATATACATTTACATGACCGTAGGTTGGCTTCATCAGGCCAGCGATAATGGATAGTATTGTTGTCTTGCCGCAGCCGCTCGGCCCAACCAGACTAACGAACTCGCCCGGCATGATGGAAGCGGTTAGTTCATTTACTGCCAGCTTCGCTTCTCGATCTGTTACATAGACATGAGTCACACGGGATAGCTCTACTGCAGGTATCATTAGGCGCCTCCCTTCGAATGAGCGTTATGGGCATCCGTCATTTCACCAGCTGTATCGCTTTCTCGGCAAATTCATTCGTAACGATCTGCTCGTGATGTACACGAGATTTCAACTCCCCTGCCGTATCAAGCACATCCAGCAGATTGTTCCATTCCTGCTCATCCAGTATTGGATCTGCGGCATACGATTGTTGTTCCTTATACCGCTTAATCGCACTTGCGACAATATCCCGGTCAGCATCCTTGAAGAATGGCAGAATGACATCGGTAATCTCTTCAGCGGACTGCTTCTCTACCCATTGCTGCGCTTTATAGATCGCATTCGTGAATTTCTGTACTAGCATCCTTGTTCTTAGAGATATAGCTTTGCTTAGACATGAAGGCCGTATATGGAAGCTTGCCGCTCTCTACACCGAATGAGGCGACAACGTATCCCTTACCTTCTTTCTCAAAAATAGAAGCATGCGGCTCGAATAACTGTACATATTCGCCAGTCCCTGAAGCGAATGCAGACGCAATATTGGCGAAATCAATATTCTGAATGAGTTGCAAGTCTTTGTGTGGATCAATGCCATGCTTCTTCAGCGTAAATTCACCTGCCATCTGGGGCATTCCGCCCTTGCGCTGTCCGAGGAATGTACTTCCCTTCAGTTGATCCCAATCGAAGCCGGCCTTCTTCTCGCGGGCAACGAGGAACGTGCCGTCTGTTTGCGTGAGCTGCGCAAAATTAATAACCGGATCCTCAGCCCCCTGTTGTGCAACATAGATGGACGTCTCTGAGCCAACAAGCGCTACATCAATTCCCCCTGAGAGCAGCGCAGTCATTGTCTTATCTCCGCCAGAAGTCGTCTGTAGATCAACGTCCAGTCCTTCCTCCTTGAAGAATCCCTTGCCAAGGGCCACATACTCAGGGGCATAGAATACAGAGCGCGTCACTTCTCCTACCTTGATCTTCACTAAATCACTGCTTGAACCACATCCACTAAGCACCAACACAGCAAAAACTACGATGGCCAAGGTACCTATTCGCCACTTGTGTCTCATCCGATATCTGTCCTCCTTATCTGGAATGGGTATACCATGGAACCTGTTCGTACTCTTCTGAGTCAATCTGCTCGACCCATAATCGCGTAAACTCTTACCTAATTGAACCTGCCCTGTTGTTCGGTTATTGCATTGTATGCATCCATTACTGAAATGGTTATTCGCCCGACCCTAATCAAATTGCAACGCTTGAATAAAGCTTATCCTCCATCGTTGCGATTGAGGTGTTCCCTGCCACCGAATGAGTAGTATAAATCATAAAAAACGCAGCCCCACCCGGGACTGCGTTCTAGATTCTCAATTGATTCGGTTACATGCCGTATACTTCGTTCGTCTTCTTCGTCAAATAATCGACCAGATATTGCGGGTTCAATGCCTCTCCCGTTACCTTCATAATGATCTCGGATGGAGTCAGAAGCTTCCCGTATTGATACACTTGTTCCGTCAACCATTGCTTAATTGGCTCCAACTGGCCATTTTCAACGAGGGTCTCTAAGTTTGGAAGCGCGCTTTCCATCGTATGCTTCATCTGAGCGGCATACATGTTGCCAAGGGAATACGATGGGAAGTAGCCAAATCCGCCGCCTGACCAGTGCACATCCTGCAAGACCCCTTCTCCAGCATGGCTCGGACGCACGCCCAAGTAAGACTCATATTTCTCATTCCACACGCGAGGAAGCTCCTCAACTGGCAGATTCTCATTGAACAGCATCTTCTCGATCTCATAACGGATAATGATATGCAAATTGTACGTAACTTCATCTGCATCCGTACGGATTAAGGAAGGTTCTACCCGGTTAATTGCATGGTAGAAGGTATCAACATCCACTTCGTTCAATTGCTCTGGGAACAGACGCTGCAATTCCCCATAATAACGATTCCAGAACGGACGGCTGCGGCCGATCATGTTCTCCCAGAATCGGGATTGCGATTCGTGGATGCCCATCGATGTTCCGGTTGACAATGGAGTGCCATCGAATTCCTTAGTGATGTTCTGCTCATACAAGGCATGGCCTCCCTCGTGCAAAGAACTGAAGATCGCACTCGCCGCATCATCCTTCTTATAATGCGTCGTAATACGAACATCGCCTGAGTTCAACCCGATCATGAATGGGTGAACGCTCTCATCCAAACGTCCAGCCTCGAAGTCATAGCCCATTTCCTTCAGTAAATACAGGCTGATTTCCTTCTGCTGCTCAATTGCATAATCACGATACAGAAAATCATGAACCGGCTGTTCCCCTTTCTCCTGCACAGCATGCACAAGCGGCACAAGACCTTCTTTCAGTTTACCAAAGATGGCATCCAGTTTCTCCACAGTCATTCCTGGCTCGTACATATCCAGCAGTGTGTCATAACGTGTTTCCTTCACACCCCAATAATCGATCAATTGCTGCGTCTTCGCTACGATGTCCCGCAAATACGGAGCGAACATTTCAAAATCAGCCTTTTCCTTCGCTTCCTCCCACATCGTCTCTGCATGCGAGGTTAATACGACATATTCTTGATACAGCTTGGAAGGAATTTTGCGGCTGCGGTTGTATTCCTTACGCGCATCTGTAACCATTTTACGATCTGCATCGGACAGTTGGCCGAATACATCAGCCTGCTCCAATGCATCCAAACATTCGCCCATCTCATCCGATACGGACAGCTTGAACATATCCTCGGACAAAGCTCCGATTGTTTTGGAGCGCTGTTCAGCCCCCTTGCGCGGAGCACCTGTACGCAAATCCCAATGCATAATGCTTAATGCTTCTCCATAACTTTTCAGTTTCGTTGTTATATCCCGAAATTTCTGCAAGATTGCCTCATTTTGCGCATTCATGCCTGTTTCACCTCGAATTATGTATAGTCTTCCTTCTTGATGATACGCGGTGAAAACGATATAATCAACATTCGAAAGCGATTGTGAATAACGATTCGTATTTTGGAATCATTGTTACATTGCTATTTGTATACTTACTCGAACATGTCAGGCCATAAAGGAGCAGATACGATGATTTGGATCCAAGTGACTGAAACTGCCGAAGAGCAGCTCAAGCAGCGTCTCCGCTCCGCAGATGGCGGAATTATCAAGCTTGTACACGATACGGAAGGCTGCGGCTGCGCCGTCAATGGCGTGCCCGCCATATGGATCGCCCAGCAGGCTGACGCAGATGACGTGCAGCTGCAAAGCAATGTCCCGCTTGACATCTACATGAACCGGTATCATATGGTGTTCTTTGATGAGAAATTGAACCTTGATGTATCGGGAACGGGCGGCTTTTACAAGTTAAGCAGTGCACAACAAATTTATTCAACACATGTCGCATGCAAGGATCGCCGTGACAACAAATGAAGCGTCAACATGCAAGGGAGGGAAAAACATGTCCAACATGTTAAACATCTTAGATTTCAACCGTGAATTCGTCGAGAAGCGTGAATATGAACAGTACTTGACTGACAAATTCCCCGACAAGAAAATGGTCATTATCACATGCATGGATACTCGGCTTGTCGAGCTCCTTCCAAAAGCAATGAATTTGCGAAATGGCGACGTAAAAATTATTAAAAACGCAGGTGCAATCATTTCACAGCCATTCGGAAGTGTTGTGCGCAGTGTGCTTGTCGCTATTTATGAACTGGAAGCAGACGAGGTTATCGTGATCGGACACTATGGCTGCGGGATGACTGGCTTGAACTCTCAACAAATTATTGACAAGGCCAAGGAGCGCGGCGTTGAAGATGTCGTTCTGGATACGCTGACGAACTCCGGCATTAAGCTGCACCACTGGCTGCGCGGCTTCAATGATGTCCATGAAGGGGTAATGAACAGCGTACAAGTGCTGCGCAAACACCCGCTTCTTCCTTCTGACGTACCTGTACACGGCATGGTCATCCATCCAGATACGGGTGCATTGGAATGGGTCGCAGATGGATACCGCTTCATAGAAGATAAGGATTCCGAAACAGGGCATGGGCAGCATTCGCCCTCTGCTACTCGATAATCCCGTTACATAGACACGGGCAAAGCTCCTGTATCAGAACGCAACTTGCGTTCTGATACAGGAGCTTTTTGTTATTATTGCCAATAATTCCATTTAAGCTTGACCTACGAAGGAATGGACACCCAGTGACCCGAGGCAACCTCGACCAATAGGGAACGATCCATCTGATACGGATCGGACTCCTCCAATTCTTCCATGAATGCACGAGGCTTCCGCATTTCGATCTGCGGATCCGGTACAGGAATTGCGGCTAATAATGACTTCGTATACGCATGCTGTGGGTTCGAATACAATGCTTCGCTTTCTGCCAACTCTACGATTTTGCCGCGATACATCACAGCTACCCGATCACTAATATGCTTGACCATAGACAGGTCATGTGCAATGAACAAGTAGGTTAAGCCAAGACGTTGCTGAAGCTCCTGCATCAGCTGCACAATTTGGGCTTGTATCGATACATCAAGCGCTGATAGAGGTTCGTCACACACAATGAATTTCGGTTCTACCGCAAGCGCTCTAGCGATTCCGATGCGCTGACGCTGCCCTCCAGAAAATTCATGTGGATAACGCTTAGCATGAGATGGCTCTAGCCCAACCAATTCTAGCAGTTCCTCTACCCGCTTCTTCCGCTCTTGCTTGCTCGAGACCAATCGGTGAACATCCAGCGCTTCACCGATCAGATCGATAACCTTCCATCTCGGATTCAATGACGCGTACGGATCCTGAAAGATCATTTGCATATGCCTGCGAACGATTTTCATCTCCTGAGCTGACAATCGATTTACCGACATGCCCTGATACAGCACATCACCGCCAGTCGGCTCAAGCAGACGCAATATCGCTCTTCCTGTCGTTGATTTGCCGCAGCCGGATTCTCCCACCACGCCAAGTGTCTCCCCCTCTTGGATATAGAAGCTGATATCGTTAACTGCCTTTACAATATTCCCTTTGCCCAAATCAAAATGCTGCTTTAAGGAACGAACCTCCAGCAATGGACGTTGATCAGCCGACCGAGGACGAACGAATGGGGCAGACTTCACCTTCTTCTCATGTAATCGGGGAAGCGTGTTCAATAATTTTAGCGTATATGGATGTTGTGGATTGGCGAATAGCTCTACGGTCGGGCCTTCCTCCACAATCTCTCCTTCCTTCATGACGAGCACGCGATCACACATCCCTGCAACGACACCAAGGTCATGCGTAATGAGAATGATTGAAGTACCAAGTTCTCTCTGCATATGCTTCATAACATTCAAGATTTGCGCCTGAATTGTAACATCCAGTGCAGTTGTCGGTTCATCTGCAATAAGGAGTGCCGGCCTGCAGGCAAGGGCGATAGCGATTATTACTCTTTGGCGCATGCCACCTGAGCATTCATGAGGATAGTGAGAATAACGCATTTCACTATTGCGGATCCCAACCATCTTCAACATGGTGATCGCTTCCGCCTTTGCCTGTGCAGCTGTCATGTCCTGATGCTTGATTAAGCTCTCTGCAATTTGACTTCCAATGCTCATCGTTGGATTCAACGAAGTCATCGGATCTTGAAAAATCATCCCGATGTGACGCCCACGAACATTCTCCATGTCGGACTCTGAATAACGCGCCACGTCCTCACCTAAGAAAATAATCGTACCACTCTGCTTTGATGCTATCGACGAAGGCAGCAGGCGCATGATGGATCGTGCAGTAACGCTCTTGCCACTCCCTGATTCTCCCACAATTCCGAGTGTCTCGCCTGGGTTGACCACGAAGCTTACGCCTCGAACCGCATGAATCTCTTGCTCCCGATTCTGAAATGCTACCGATAAATCCTGAACTTGAAGGATATGCTCCATGCCCGCTCTCCCGTCTATCATAGTGATGAATAGGTTTGCTAACAGTTCTTGACAAAACCTTGAAATAAAATATACTATATCCATCGGAATTATACAATTTAAAAGTGAAGGAGGTGCTTATACTACATGCAAATGGAATATACTGAAGCGCCTAGGCTTCCAAAATGGATAGAGACATTCAGCCACAGCTATACAAAATTGAGCCTGAACCCAATCTATGCACGCCTTGCCATACTACTCGGCTTGCCTGTCCACCTTGCGGCATACATTATCTATCAGGTTAGACGAAGGGATGATAACGTCCAAGCGGCACGGAATTTGGTCACGCAGGAACTCCTCGCTTCCGGTTACAAAGAGAAGCTTCAAGCCGACTTCGAGGATCAACTACGCTGCAAGTATCGCTTCTTCGGTGAGAACTTAGACAATCTCCAGTTCAATCGCCAGGTTCACAAGTTGACTGAAGAACAATTCCGACAAGCCGTACATGAACATACCCTTAAGCAGCTTGACCAACGACTCCATAGACGCACTACCTACTCTGACACCTTTCAAGCCTTGCTTCGATACCCGCTGTTTATCATCTTGACCTTACTTCCCGGATTTCCAATGTATCTGCTTGTGCTCTTGTATCACAATGCATATCTCAAATACATATTTGAACGATTGATGATGAGCCTGCTTGTAATTATCGGGGTCTCTATTGTCGTATTCACCATATTGAAGCTTTCCCCATTCCATCCTGCAGTTAATATTTTGGGAGAAACGGCGACATCGGAGCAGATCGAGGCGTTCAATAAGATGCACGGTTTGGATCAACCCTTTTTCATTCAACTGTGGGACACATTAAGAGGCATCGCCACATTTGATTTAGGCAGTTCATTTGCAGGCAACGAAGAAGTATCAACTGCCATCGCAGCCAAATTTCCAATTACGTTAACGCTAACAATGATTTCACTTGCACTTGCTCTCCTCATTGCACTGCCGATCGGCATCATTTCTGCAACACGACCAAATACATTGTTCGATTATACGTTCATCTTCATCGCATTGCTTGGTTTATCAATACCCAACTTTTGGCAGGGACTAATCTTCATTCTTAACTTCTCCATTCATCTGAAATGGCTGCCTGCAACCTATAATCCGAATAATTGGCTGTCTGTCATTATGCCGGTCATTGTACTTGGAACAGGATTGACAGCATCCGTTGCTCGCATGACCCGCGCTTCTACTCTTGAGGTTATTCATGAGGATTACATCTTAACTGCTAGAGCGAAGGGGCTGCGCAATCGGCAGGTACTGCTCCGGCATGCTGTGAGAAATGCCCTCATTCCGATTCTGACGGTAGTGGGATTGCAATTTGGAGCAATGCTTGGAGGGGCTGCTGTTACGGAGAAGGTGTTCAATATTAGCGGTATCGGCAGTTACATCATCGACAAGCAGTTCATTCCAGATATTCCTGCCATTATGGGAGGTGTTGTTTACACGGCGATTACGATATCACTGGTCAATTTAGCGGTGGATATTATGTACGCCTTCATTGACCCACGGATTCGTACCAAGATGAAACAATACTAAAGCAGGTGAATCATGAACAAATCACTAGACAATCGATACGATACGACAAATCGACTGAAAACAAACCGAGAATATAAGTACGCCAGCTTCGCGACAATCGTATCATCCTTATTGTCTCTACTCCTGCTGGTGAACAGTTATGATGTAACAAATCAGGCTGTACGGCCATATGTATTCACCGCTGCTGTCCTATATATCTTCTTCAGCTTGCTTCAGTTGGGTGTCACGATCAAGATTAAGCATGATATCAGCAGAAGCGGCGACATCAGAACCTCTACGCGATCTGTCGGTTATCTGTTATTACTAAGCCTTCTCACTGGGAATGTGTTCATTGCAGCCGCCTCACTTCAATTGCTGAAGAGCAGAGCTTCGCTGCATTATTCCTTAGCAGTATACATGCTGCTGACACAGCTCTTTGTTATCGGCGTATCTGCTTTAAATCTATTTAAGCCCTATGTGGCTGATACGTTTCCAGCGGCGATGCTGATCCTGCTCGTGATCGCCATATTTCAACTCACAATCCTCATTCTAATAGCTTGCGGCATTATACAATACCGAATACAGCCATGGATACGGATCGTTGCGATTCTACTCCTGTTCACAGCGATAACCGGGAATTTATTCGCTCTGCTGCTTGGAGTCATTCTGCTTCTGAACAATCCGTATGATGAGACAGGCGCGAAGTGGAGAGAAGTATGGGAACGAATAACACGGAATGCAGCAGCCATGTCTGGGTTATTTTTTATCCTTTTCCTATTCTCGATTTCGATTTGCAGCTTCTTCACCTTCGACTACACCATCGCTGTGGAGAATGACTACAGTGCGATTCTGCAAACACCGAGCCTCACCTACCCGCTCGGCACCGACAACTTTGGCAGATGCCTATTTTCGAGAATTATATTTGGAGCTCGTATCTCACTCATTGTCGGAATCATTTCCACAGCAATCCCTGTCATTGTGGGCGGTGTGCTCGGCGCCATCTCCGGCTTCTATGGACGCCGGACGGACAATATCATTATGCGGCTGCTCGATGTGCTTTACGCTATTCCGGGGATATTGCTTGCTATCGCTATCATCGCGGCATTCGGCGCCAACACGATCAATCTCATTGCTGCACTAAGCATCGGATCAATTCCGAGCTATGCCCGCACGATGAGAGCTAGCGTCATGGTCGTAGCTACATATGAATACGTGGAAGCAGCTAGGGCCCTTGGTCAACGGAAGTTGGCAATTATATTCCAGCATATTGTACCAAATTCACTTGCCCCGATGATTGTGAAGTCGACACTTACAATCGGTGGCGCTGTTATTTCAACAAGCAGCTTAAGTTACTTAGGACTTGGCGTTGAGCCGCATATCCCGGAATGGGGCAACATCTTGAAGCTTGGCAGCACCTACCTTGAATCACATTCTTATCTCGCTATCTACCCAGGCATTGCTATCATCGCACTTGTGTTGTCCTTTAACTTCCTTGGTGATGGTCTACGGGATGCACTTGATCCGAAAATGCACTGAGGTAATGCGATGACTTGGCCTAACACAGTGCAAAAATGGCCGCAAGTCATGCTGCCAAAAATACGGGCACGAACAAAGAAGTCAGAATCACAAATAAGGGATTATGGGAGGGACTTACATGCTATCCAAAAGCAAGTTCTTCATCTTACTATTGTCTATACTCTTGTTAGTAAGCGGATGCTCGGTAAGTACGAAATCCGATACAGTTGGCAAAGAGCCTGCCAAGAGCGCTGAAAATATGCCGCAAACAGAAACGGGAGCACCAGTGACCATCGAACTACTGGGCATGAGCACTGGCGAATCCGATCTTAACATCATTCGTGATCAACTAACCAAAAATGGCTTCAGCGTGAAGCTGAACTTGCAGCCGGATTACGGCAGCTTCAAAGCTCAGAAGGAAGCTGGCAACTATGATATCGCACTGTCAGGCTGGACGACCGTAACAGGCAATCCCGATTATGCCGTACGTTCCCTGTTCAAATCAGGAGGAGACTACAGTATCCTCGCTGATCCGGAAATCGATGCATTGATCGACAAAGCCGCCTCACAGACTCCTACGGAGTTTATCGAGACCTACAAGCAATTGGAGCAGCGGCTCGTGTTTGATCAAGCTTATATTGCGCCCTTATATATTTCGTTGAAGAGCCAAGCTTACAATAAAGACCTGTTGAATGGGGATTCTGTGAGATTGTCCAAGTCACGTTCCTTTGCCTGGGAGGATGTAGACTTCAAGGATACGTCCAAGCGTCAAGCAACACCTCTCATTTTGGCGCAGGGGTCTTCAACGCTGACTTCCCTAGATCCGATTAAAGGCAATGATGGATCGATCAACATGATCAATACGAATATGTATGTGCGTCTTATTAATCTGACCGATGATGACCGCATCACTTCAGACGGTTCCTTGTCCTACAATCACGCAATTGCTGAAGGCAACTCGGATTATTACTTTATTTTGAGAGATGATATCCATTTCGCCAAAATTGAGAACAAGCTTGCTGTTGATACCGGCGAGCGCGTTGGAGCTGACGATGTTGTATTTTCACTGAATCGGGCAAAGGATAAGAACTCTGTTCCCGATCATCGCACGTACAGCCTGCATGAGCATATTAAGTCCGTTGAGATTGTCTCAGATCTGAAGGAGCTGGAAGCTGCGAAGCTCTCAGGAGGCAGTGACACAATTAAGACTGCACTAGAGCAAGGACTTGAAAGCAAGATTTCCTCACTTGTCACGAATAAAAATGACGCGGACAGCAAGACCGGCAAATATCAAGTAGTCAAATTGACAACAACTGAACCTTTCCCTCAAGTATTAAATTATTTGGCCCATCAGTCGGCAGGAATCGTATCGAAACAGCAGATAGAGCGCATCAATACATACGATGTAGCGAAGTTCGATGTGAACAAGGACATTCCATATGGAGATCAGAATACGGTTACGGAAGGAAACAAGTACAATAACGTACTGGTTACGAGCGGGCCATATATCTTGTCCTATAAAAATGATTATGAAGCGATTCTATACAATAATCCGGGTTACTTAAGAGGCACAAAGCATGAACCAAAAATCAATAAAGTCATTCTGCGCTTCATAAAGGATGCTGACAGCCAATTGGCCGCACTGCGAAGCGGTGAAGTCTATGTCAACTATGGAGTGCCTGAAACAAAATTTGACCTTGTGAAAAATGACAGCAAGCTGTCCTTGCAAAGCATCGAGAGCAATGCAGTATCTTACCTGCTCTTCAACACAGCGAATCGAGAAGTAGCCAAGAGTGCAAACCTGCGAAAAGCAGTTCTATACTCTATCAACCAAGAAGACTTCTTGAAATTCTATAATAACCATGTCTTCAAGGCAGCCTCGACGGTCAGCCCAATCGTAAAGACCGGGAATGAACTGAAGGCAGATCCTAAGAAGGTAAAGGAATTCTTAGACAAGTATCGAGCTGCGTCCAAATCCTAAATATCATTTCGAATGCAGCAAGGCTCTGCGTCCTCACCTTGAAAGAGGCACAGAGCCTTGATCTCGGATCAGTGCCATACCACGTGTTCGTTGCTTGCGGTGTCGTCCATCAAAAAAAGACCACTCTCATGAGCGGTCTACAAGATTATCAAATTATTCGAGAATGAGGTCATTCTGCATTACTGTATACAGAGGAACATGTTTGTAGTAAAGATGTTATATTCGTTCTGATTGACGGACAAAGCTTCCAGGATTCACACCATATTTGCGGCGGAAAGCTTCCGAGAAATAACTGGCATTCGAGTAACCCACTTCATAAGCGGTTTCCGTCACATTCAGCTTGCCCTGCTGGAGCAGAAACAGTGCTCTCTCCAGTCGCTTCTCTCGTAAATAGCCGAATACAGTTGCTCCGTACATTTCTTTAAAGCTCTTTTTCAGCTTGAAATCACTCAAGCCCACCATGCGAGACAACTCCAGCAATGAGGGCGGATCTGACATTTGCTGAACTATAATTTCTCTCGCCTGCTTAACCTTCTGCTTATCCGTTCTACTCATCTTCTTCGCATGAGATGTTCTGGGATTCGAGAAGAACAGTTGGAAGGCTTCTTCTAATAACTCCATAGCACGGCATTCCAATTCAATATTTCGAGTACTGGACATCAAGGATGCTTCAAGCAGCTGATGCAAACGTATGGTGGCAGCAGGCGTAATCCGTTCATATTCACACCCATAATCTTGGCTGCCAAGTAGCTGCGAGAAATCCACCCTTCTCGTCCCATCACCTTCCTCCATAAAGTGATGAAAGGTGTGAATCGGAATACCAATACTGACCATATGGTACGTCGAATTGCCAGTAAACTCAAACCTCGCATCTGCTTGTCTAATCAATTGCAGCGAGCATATACCAGGGACGATTTCATTTCGCTCACCGGCTATGCTCACTTCCCTAGTCCCCTGCAAGCAATACTGCAGTTCAACCATCGTTGCCTCCGTTTGAAGCGATATGGTTCGCTCACGGTTCATCGTATAATTCGAGACAATAACTTCAATATCGGTGCGTGGAATAAATCTTCGAATCGTCCCCTCACCTATGTGTGAAGGGAGCAGTAATTGTTCGTTGCGGTTCGAATCCATTCGCTTTATTTCAAGTCCGTCAAAAAATTGATTGAAATTATGATGAAAGTCGATTTGGCTCATCCGTGTACGATCTCCATGTTAAAATGTAATCATCTATTCAACAACAACCACCTACGCCTTGTAAACGGCCGCTTCAAAAGTTCGTTGAAGCAAGCCAGTATCCAAATGCTCACCGATAACGACAAGCACATCTTTCACCTCGCCTTGAGGCGCTATCGGAATAAATTCAGATTGACGATATGCAAATTGGAACATGTAACGCTTCGTCGTATCAGTAAAGCTTACAATCCCTTTAGCCCGATACACATTCGAAGGCAGTGTGGACAGCCAATTTTCGAATCGTTCACTGTCCATCGGCTCAGAAATTGGATGCGTCCACGCTGTGACGAAATCATGAGCATGTGAATGAGAATGATGGTGTGAATCCTTCTTCTCATGCTCCACATGGAGATGATCATGCTGCGTATGTGTATTATTCGTATTTTCGATGGATTGCACATCATCTTCAACAAGCAATAACGATCCTCCTGCATGTATACAGCTCTGAATCCACAGCTCTCGTTCGACGACGGCATGATCAGTAATGACAAGGCTAGCGTGTGCATTCCATTGCTTCACATGCTGCTGTACTTTATCGAGCTGTTCAGCTGTTGCCAAATCAGATTTATTTAATAGGATTGTGTTTGCTGCTCGTATCTGTTCTTCCAGCAACCGCATCATCTTGCGGTTCGCTTTCTGGATGGCGGATTCATCATCTAATAGGTCTCCCAGATGTTTGGCATCGACAACCGTGACGATGTTAGTCAGAACAATATCTGAATACAGGGAAACTTCGGTAATAGACTCGACCAATTCCATTGGCTCTGCTATTCCCGTACATTCCACATAGATGACATCCGGCTGTTCTTCCTGTACAAGCTCATACAGCTTGGTGCTGAAGTCGCCGCGGAATGAACAGCATATGCAACCACCGAGCATTTCCTTCATCGCCACTTCAGGCGGAAGCTGCTGACCGTCCAAATTCACTTCGCCGACTTCATTCATAATGACAGCAGGTGTTAGATTCTCTTCCGTGCTCCAATGCAGCCACTGCTTCAACAATGTTGTCTTACCCGTACCTAAAAAGCCAGATAATATAATAACCGGTATAGCCCGGTCTCGATTTTGCTTTTGTTGTGATGTTCGCATTGACAATAACCCCGTTTCCTAATCATGCTTACTCTCTCATCATACCCTCATGCTCTATGCGAAGCAACCATGCCACTTACGGGATCTATCCACATCCGATATGATGAAAATAATAACTGTTGAGATCTTTCAAATCACACTTGATATTATGTATATTCTTACATATAATGGGGATTGTATCATTTGCATTCTTGCTATGGTTACAAGTTGGATGAGGTAGAAACGACAGAAGGGGTACATTGAAAGAAAAAAGGAGGTGTTAGGGTTGCTGAATACATTGTCATACGGCTTGCTAGGCCTTCTAGCTAGCGATTCCTGTTCTGGTTACGATCTTATGCTCCGTATCCAGCCATTTTGGCCAGCGAAGCACAGCCAGATCTATCCATTATTGGCAAAGCTCGAACGAGAGGGCTTGGTTCAATTTGTGCGAATTGAACAGCGGGACAAACCCGACAAGAAGGTCTACTCCATTACTGAACAAGGGAAGTCTGTTGTTTTGGATTGGCTGGGCGAACCTCCTGCAGAGCAAATGACACGTGATGAGCTCAGCTTAAAAACAAAGTGCATTTGGATGACCGAGAAAGAAATCACGATTCCATTATTCCTAACCCGAATGAAACAACTGGAGACCAAAACGGCTTATTTTGAGAAATTGCTTGATCGCATCTCTGTGGAAGATCGCCATATTCGATCCAAGCATTTCGGTGACTATATCCTGCTTCATCGTGCAATTTCTCTTGCTGCCGCCCAAATTGAATGGTGCCGCTGGGTTGTTCAAATGTTAGAACAAGAGGATTCTGATTCATAAACATCTGGTTCCCGTCCGTATCTTGGTATCTACAGACGGGAGCCTTATTTTCCTGATCGTGTCGACTTTCTGTTGCTGGTTCTAGCCTTGAATGCTTGCTGCCTCGCTTCGATGACATCTGTCCGATCGCGCAGCAGGTGCTTGTCTCTAACCGCTGCCATTGATTGACTGCCATTCATACACCAAGTCCATCCCTTATCCGTACAAGATTGGATACATAATTCAAGCAGATATTGATCTTCTATTGGAAAGTTCCACTCCGAGTATGTGGAAGCTGCG
>NZ_JMDX01000141.1:0-16270 GCF_000935845.1 Paenibacillus sp. E194 | reverse complement strand
GGGGGGAGAAGTCAGGATGTGAACAAGCGGATGCTGCAAGCAGTAGAGACAGGTTCTAACGTATTCTTCAGCTGGCTTGCGGCGAGTACAGAACAGCTCCGCGATACGATGTGGGATGACTTCTTCGCCGCAGAGTATTCACAATGGCTCGACGAAGCAGCTTCTGCGTACCGGCAGCTGAATGAGCTGCACCATAAGGTCGGAGATGCATTTATGATCAAGCATGAACGCCTGGCGGATGAGGTAGTGCAGACAACTTACAGCAATGGTATGCGCGTCATCGTCAACTACGGCAATGCGCCTGTTCAGGTAGGCGGAGCGGCGGTGGAAGCGGCCAACTATCGCATAGAGGAGGGGAGCAAATGAAGCTGTCAATTGGAAAACGAAGAAGACCCTCGCTTGAACGAAAGAAGGCGATGTTTGGCTGGCTTTTTATCGCACCGTGGTTGATCGGATTTTTGCTTCTCATGGCTGTCCCGCTCATACGATCACTGCTATTCAGCATAAGCCATTTGAGTCTGACCGAGACGGGCTACAAGCTGTCATCTGTTGGATTTGAAAATTATACAAAAGCATTCACCGTTGATCCGAACTTCAATCGGCTCTTAATTGAAGCGACAATGAACATGCTTGCGAATGTGCCGCTCATTATCTTTTTTAGCTTATTCTCAGCAGTACTGCTCTCTCAGAAGTTCCGCGGGAGAATGCTTGCCCGCGCAATTTTCTTCCTGCCGGTAGTGCTTGCATCCGGTGTTATTCAGGGAATCGACAGCTCGAACTATCTTGCCCAGATGCTAGGGGATGTTGCATTAAGCGTAGAGGGTAATTTCTCAGGACTTCGCAGCATGGGACTGCGTTCTTTGCTGACAGAGATGGGGATGAGCGGCGATATCGTATTTTATCTGACTAGCGCTGTTGATCGCATCTATTACATTGTAGCGGCGTCGGGTGTGCAGATATTGATATTTTTAGCTGGGTTGCAGTCCATATCGCCTTCCTTGTATGAGGCTTCCAAGATTGAAGGAGCAACAGGCTATGAAGCATTTTGGAAGATTACATTCCCGATGATGTCTCCGCTTATTTTGACAAATACCGTCTACACGGTTGTAGATTCGTTCACGAATAACGGAGTTACAGGTTATATTCATCGGATGGCGTTTAGGGAAAATAACTTTGGCTTAAGCTCAGCGATGTCTTGGACATATTTCCTTATCGTATCCATTATGCTTGGAGCGTGTGTCTACTTTATTTCCAAACGGGTCTTCTATTATGACTGAGAAAGGGGAGAGAAGCATGTCATCTACCGCAAAACAAAAGGCAAACGCAATAGGTCAACGTATGGAACGATGGAATGCGGAAGTTCGTCCCCTTGACCAGCTGAAGAAGTGGCTGTGGATATGTGCGCGAACCTTGCTTATCGTTGGGATCTGCTACATCATCCTGTACCCGCTCATTACGAAGTTGTCCATGGCGATTCGGGATCGGATGGATTTATTTGATACGACGATCGTATGGATTCCGCGTCATTTTACATGGGATAATTTCGAGACGGCATTTGATATGCTGGAATATCCCGCTGCGTTCTGGAATTCTGCGATGCTGAGTTTAGGGACCTCCGTTCTGCAAATGATCTCCTGCGCCTTAGCCGGATACGGCTTCGCGCGGCTGAAATTTAGGGGAAGGGGGATTCTGTTCACGTTAGTAGTGTTCACGATTGTCATCCCGCCGCAGACCATTATGATCCCGACGTATTTGAATTATCGATTCTTCGATATCTTTGGCCTTTATGAGCTGTTCACAGGCAAGCAAGGGGTTAATTTGCTGGAAAGCTATTGGCCGTTTTTTATTTCTTCTACATTAGCAATGGGGATGAAAAACGGGCTGTTCATTTTTATTTTCCGTCAATTTTTCCGTGGCCTGCCGAAGGAATTAGAGGAAGCCGCTTATGTGGATGGCACAGGGGTTCTCGGTACGTTCTGGAGAGTCATCATTCCGAATACCGTGCCGGCAATCGTTACGGTGCTGCTGTTCTCTATCGTCTGGCAGTGGAATGACAACTACTATGTCTCTCTATATATGAATTATACGCAGGTGCTGTCTTCGACGCTTGCCAGCATGCCGGGGGCATTAGGGCGGATTACGACAGATCCTTCCTATATTTCGCAGCTTATGAATACAGGAGCACTGCTTGTCATGATGCCGATGATCATTTTGTATTTATTTGCTCAGAAGTATTTTGTTGAGAGTGTTGAGCGCACGGGGCTTGTCGGATAGGTTCACAAACCATACCTTTTCCGCAGCACGAGTAATGTGCATGCACGAGAATGTTGGGGTGTTTACTATATGAGGGGAATAATGCCTTAAAAAAAGAGGAGATGGAGTTATGGGCAAAGGGAATATGCATATGCAGGCTGAGGAAATCCAGCACAATTGGGCGCATGGAAGCTGGAGCGAGCTGCTGCAGGCGGAATGGAAGCAGATGGTCGAAGAAGGCAAGGAGACACAGGGCATTGCGGAAGCCTTAGAGGATTGGATCCATCATCATTCGAACGATGAGGAGGCTGCCGCAAAACTGTATTGCGACATGTTCAATCGCCACATTCGCAGCGACTTCCCCTTTACTGAGCCATCTGACTTGGAGAGCATCCGGGAGCTGATACCAACGAAGGCTCCATTTCGCTCAGAAGAGGAGCTCAAACGGGAATCGGCACTGCGGGATGACGAGTTCTGGCATGATCGTTTCCATGGGGCATGGGTTGGGCGCGCCATCGGCTGTGCGCTCGGCAAACCGTTAGAGGTGCCTCCATTTGTCGACGGAGCGGGTGGAATTCCGGGATGGAAGTGGATTCGAACATGGCTTCAAGAAGCCGATGCTTGGCCATTTCGGAATTACGTGCCTGGACATTCGCGCGCATCATCTATTGAATTTCGTCCAGGTGAGAAACTTAGGATCTTCTTTCCAGACAGCCAGCTTGAGCAGATTCGCTTCATGGAGACGGATGACGATATGCGTTACGCGGTTCTTAGTCAGCTCTTAATGGAACGCCATGGATTGAACCTGAGGACGGAGCATGTCGCAGCGGTATGGCTGGAACGGCTCAGTCTGAAGCAGGTATTCACTGCTGAATGCATGACCTACGTGAATTTAGAGCAGGAGCTGGCGCAGGACTGCAAGATGTCAGCTTCCAGTAATAAGCGGGAAGTAGACTGGGAACGAGTGCGTATGCACCTGAATCCCTACCGGGAATGGATTGGCGCCCAGATACGCGCGGATGTATACGGCTATTCCGCTCCTGGACGACCGGAATTAGCAGCAGAGCTAGCTTGGCATGATGCCTCCCTATCCCATGTGAAGAATGGAATTTATGGTTCTATGTTCGTAGCAGCAATGATCGCTGCGGCATTCTATGAACCGGATCCTGAACGCATTGTTCGGGCGGGACTTGCTCAGATTCCAGACACGTCGCGTCTGGCTGCTGATATCACCCAAGCGATTGAGATTGGCAAGACGTCGAAGAGTGAAGAGGAAGTAGCTGAGCGAGTTTGGAACTCGTTCGGTCATTATTCATGGGTACACACCAATAACAATGCCGCGCTCGTTGCCGCTTCGTTGATTTTTTCTAAAGGAGATTTCGCGTGTGGTGTAACAACGTCCGTGCTGGGTGGATTCGATACGGATTGCAATGGAGCGACAGTAGGTTCCATTTTAGGGGCTTCTATGGGACATCAGCAACTTCCCGCACATTTCGTGCAGCCATTGAACGATACTTTATATGCGGATGTCGAAGGGTTCCATCCTATTGATTTTACTGCGTTAGCGCATCGTTCTGTTGTATTATCCAGGGGTATTGAAAACGCTTTAGTAGGAAAGTGAAAATACGTATATTAACGCAATTTTCTAAAAGTAAAGTTCGGATATAAACTGTCCACTGAGCGAAAACAGGAACATTCATGCAAAAATGAGCAGTAATCCATAATGATTCACAAAAGAAAAAAATAAAGAATGCCCTATTGACTCCTGGTAGGTGTAGGAATATAATGTTTCTAAACATTTGAAACATGACACATAATACCAACGGCAATGAAGAGGACGAAGTAGTAAGGGCTCTTATGAACAGAGAGCGGTCGGAGGTTCTGCTGAAACCGACGCCTTAACCCCTTATATGCGAGCTCACCTCGGAGCTGTTCTCCTGAACAGATGATTAGGACGCTAGAATGTATCGTTCTATCATGCGAGTAGGGAGAATCGTAGGGCGCGCGTTAGACGCTATGAGTATTTGTTATTGTCTATGGGCATACGAATACTTGCTGAGATTTCATATTGCGAGATATGAAATGAATGCGGGTGGTACCACGGAAGCACAACCTTTCGTCCCTAATGCAGCAGTTTGCTGCGGGGATGGAAGGTTTTTTTGTATTTGCTGACTCTCTCATTTCTCAGCTTCATGTGATGAGTTGGCATAGTATGTGCCTGGCCAGGCAAGACATATCTTCACAAATGTAACCTAGAGCCCGAGTATGGAAATGAGTAAATATGCGTAAGGAGGATGTCGAATGAGCTCACATCGTACGGCAATGAGGTCAAAAGAAGAATTAAGACAGAAATGGATGCAGCCTGAAGTCATTACAGGCTCGGATATTTTGCTTCGCAGCTTGTTGTTGGAAGGTGTGGAGTGTGTGTTCGGATATCCAGGCGGCGCGGTGCTCTATATTTATGACGCCATGCACGGCTGTGAGGATTTCCACCACGTTCTGACCCGGCACGAGCAAGGAGCGATTCATGCAGCGGACGGATATGCCCGTGCAAGCGGTAAGGTCGGTGTATGTATCGCAACATCGGGACCAGGCGCGACAAACCTGGTTACAGGAATTGCTACTGCCTATATGGATTCGGTTCCGCTCGTTGTTATTACAGGCAACGTAGCGACGACCTTGATTGGCACAGATGCATTCCAGGAAGCAGACATTACAGGCATCACAATGCCGATTACGAAGCATAGCTATCTGGTACGCGATGTTAAGGATCTGCCGCGTGTCATTCACGAGGCATTCCACATTGCGAACACAGGACGCAAGGGGCCGGTTCTTATCGATATTCCGAAGGATGTATCGGCGGCGAAGACGCTGTTCGAACCGGTATCAACTGTAAATATTCGCGGCTATAACCCTAACGTTCAGCCGAACAAATATCAAGTCGATAAAATGCTGAAAGCGATCGAAGAGTCGAAGTCGCCTGTGATTCTCGCGGGAGCTGGAGTTATCCATTCTGGAGCGCATGAAGAACTGTATGAATTCGTGAGCAAGACACAAATTCCAGTAACGACAACGCTGTTGGGACTTGGCGGATTCCCTAGCGGTCATGATCTGTGGATGGGCATGCCAGGCATGCATGGAACCTATACAGCAAACAATGCGATTCAGCAGGCGGATTTGCTCATTAACATCGGGGCTCGCTTCGATGACCGAGTGACGATGAAACTGGAAGGCTTCGCGCCGCATGCGAAAATCGTTCATATCGATATCGATCCGGCAGAAATCGGCAAAAATGTCCCAACGGACATTCCGATTGTAGGCGATATTCGTACTACATTGGAACTAGCCAATAAGACAGCAGCACGTGCAAACCATGCGGATGAATGGCGCGTTCGCATCATGCAGATGAAGGCGGATAAACCACTTCGATTCATCGATTCGGATGAAGAACTGAAGCCGCAATGGGTCATCCAGCTAATCAATGATACGACCAAAGGGGAAGCCATCGTTACGACAGATGTCGGACAACACCAGATGTGGTCAGCGCAATATTATCGCTTCAATCATCCGCGCTCCTGGATTACTTCAGGCGGCCTTGGAACGATGGGATTCGGATTCCCATCTGCAATCGGAGCACAAATGGCCTTCCCGGATCGTACTGTTGTATCGATCAATGGCGATGGCGGCATGCAAATGTGTGCGCAGGAGCTTGCAATCTGTGCGATTAACAATATACCGGTCAAGGTAGCGATCATCAATAACCGCGTGCTGGGGATGGTTCGCCAGTGGCAAGAAATTATCTATGACAATCGCTACAGTCATATTGACCTCGCTGGAAGTCCAGACTTCGTGAAGCTCGCGGAAGCTTACGGGGTAAGAGGATTCCGCGCGACGAACAAAGAGGAAGCAGAACAGGCATGGCAGGAAGCATTGAATACACCGGGGCCAGCGGTTGTGGAATTCGTTGTTCGCAAGCACGAGAATGTGTACCCGATGGTAACGCAGGGCTGCACGATTGACCAAATGATAATGGGGGATTGTGAATGATGAACATAACCAAACATACCATTGCCGTCATCGTGAACGATCAGCCAGGTGTTCTGCAGCGTGTCTCCGGTCTATTCGGCCGCAGAGGATTCAACATCGAGAGCATTACTGTAGGTGCTTCTGAGGAGCAAGGTCTCTCCCGCATGGTTATTGTGACCACGGGAGATGACCATATGCTGGAGCAGATCGAGAAGCAGCTGTACAAGATCGTTGACGTGATCAAGGTACTCAACTTAAGCTCCCAGCCAATGGTTGCCCGTGAGCTTGCACTCATTAAAGTGAAGGCTGAGCCACACGTGCGTCCAGAGATTCTTGGCGTCGTGGAGACGTTCCGCGCTTCGATCGTCGACATTGGGCCAAGCACGCTTATGGTGCAGGTTGTCGGCGAATCACAGAAGATCGAAGCGATGGTTCAATTGCTGGAGCCATACGGAATTCGTGAGGTTAGCCGCACAGGTGTTACTGCCTTGATTCGCGGTCAAGTAACAGATAAGTAAGGAAGCGTTTGGAATTATCCCTACACGTATGGATTGAATCGAATAACGGCCTTCGAATGAGGGGGTATCTCAGGGGACAAGCGGAAGCTGTAAGAGGCACGTATTGCCACTTGAAATACCCGCCTCATTCGGGGGAGATTACTACACACTATTTATATAGGAAGAAAGAGGAGGACTCATACTTATGCCAGTTACAATGTACTATGAAAATGACGCTGAATTTAACGTACTGCAAGGAAAAACGATCGCCGTTATCGGTTATGGAAGCCAAGGACATGCTCAAGCGCAAAACCTGCGTGACAGCGGTCTTCAAGTGGTAATCGGTCTTCGTGAAGGCAAATCTGCAGACAAAGCTCGTCAAGACGGTTTCGAAGTGTTGTCCGTTGGCGAAGCTACTTCCCGTGCTGATGTGGTTCAAATCTTGATGCCGGACGAAACGCAAGCATCTGTATACAAAAATGAAATCGAGCCGAACTTGAAAAAAGGTGCAGCCTTGATGTTCTCTCACGGCTTTAACGTACATTTCGGTCAAATCGTAGCACCGAAAGACAACGATGTATTGCTCGTAGCTCCTAAATCCCCAGGACATCTTGTTCGCCGTACGTATGTAGAAGGCTTCGGTGTTCCAGGTCTTATCGCAATCGAGCAAGATGCAACTGGCAATGCAAAGGCTATCGGTCTTGCATACGCGAAGGGCATCGGCTGTACACGTGCAGGCGTTATCGAGACTTCCTTCAAGGAAGAAACAGAAACAGACTTGTTCGGTGAGCAGGCAGTATTGTGCGGCGGTGTAAGCGCACTGATCAAAGCTGGCTTCGAAACATTGGTAGAAGCAGGCTACGCTCCTGAAATGGCATACTTCGAGTGCTTGCATGAGCTGAAGCTGATCGTTGACCTCATCTATGAAGGAGGTCTGGCTACAATGCGCGACTCCATCAGCAACACGGCTGAATACGGCGACTATGTTACAGGTCCACGCATCGTAACCGAAGAGACGAAGAAGGCGATGAAGGAAGTATTGTCCGACATCCAACAAGGCAAGTTCGCACGCGACTTCATCTTGGAGAACCAAGCGAACCGTGCATTCCTGACAGCAACTCGCCGCAACGAAGCGAACCATCCGATCGAAGTGGTTGGCGGTCAATTGCGTGAATTGATGCACTGGATCAAGAAATAAGAAGTAAAAAGTAAGATTTAATCTCATATATATAGTTCAAAAAGTCCATACTGCAGCCTTTTCGGTGCTATTCATGGGCTTTTTGAACATAAACTGATCCTTATAAAGCTCCAAAGACTACAGAAGGAGGTGCAGCCGGTGCGCAAAATTTATATTTTTGATACGACGCTTCGGGATGGAGAGCAGTCCCCTGGCGTGAACCTGAATACGAAGGAGAAGCTTGAAATCGCGCTTCAATTGGAACGCCTAGGCGTCGACCGCATCGAAGCGGGATTCCCTGCGGCATCTCCTGGTGACTTGGCGGCCGTGAATGCAGTGGCGAAAGCGGTGAAGCAATCTACGATTGTCGGCCTGTCCCGTTCCCGTATTCCAGATATTGATGCAGCTTATGAAGCGCTGAAGGGTGCAGAGGATGCTTGCTTGCATCTCTTCCTTGCTTCTTCGCCCATTCATCGCAAGCATAAGCTCCGCATGGAGAAGGAGCAGGTTCTTGAGACAGCTGAAGCAGCTATTCGCTATGCGAAGAAGTACTTCAGCAAAGTTGAGTTCTCTCCAGAGGACGCGGGCCGTACGGAGATCGACTTCTTATGCCAAATGACAGAGATGGCGATTAAGGCAGGCGCTACCGTTGTGAACATTCCAGATACGGTTGGATACTTGTCGCCGTATGAGTACGGCAATATATTCAAGACGCTGAAGGAGAATGTACCGGGAATCGAGACGATTCAGCTTAGTGCACATTGCCATGACGATTTGGGGATGGCGACTGCCAATGCGCTCGCTGCAATCTTGAACGGTGCAGATCAGATCGAAGGGACGATCAACGGTATTGGGGAGCGTGCAGGCAATACGGCGATAGAAGAGGTTGCGCTGGCACTCGACACAAGATCGAGCTTCTATGAGGCGAAGACTTCGCTCGTCTTGTCTGAGATTGCGCGTACGAGCCGGCTCGTCAGCAAGCTGACAGGCATGCCGATCCCTGGCAACAAGGCGATCGTGGGCGCCAATGCCTTCGCGCATGAATCCGGCATTCATCAAGACGGCATGCTGAAGGAACGGTCAACGTATGAGATTATTACGCCAGAGACGATCGGACTTAAGGAAAGCAAACTCGTGCTCGGCAAGCATTCTGGCCGTCATGCCTTCCGTGAGAAGCTGATTGATCTTGGCTATGACTTGGATGAAGAACAGCTGAACGGAGCTTTCGCCAAGTTCAAGGAATTGGCAGATAAGAAGAAGGAAGTATCGGATGAGGACATCCGGGCCATACTCGAGGAGAAACTGATCGATACGCCTGAGGTGTACTCGCTCGAGACGATATACGTCGCTTACGGGAACCAAGCAATTCCGGCTGCGAAAGTGCGTATCGTAACATGGGAAGGCAGTGTGCTTGAGGAAGAGTCGGAAGGCAATGGCTCTGTTGACGCGATTTACAAAGCAATCGACAAGGCTACTCAGGAAGATGTTGAGCTCGTTGACTATTCCATTAAGTCGGTCACGCACGGCAAGGACGCACTCGGTGAAGTCCATGTCGTTCTCGCACAAAATGAAATATCTGTGCTTGGTCGTGGTGTAAGTACAGATATTCTTGAAGCGAGTGCACGTGCTTATGTCGATGCGCTCAATCGACTGATTGAGAAGCGCAAGCAAGGTACAGCCAGTCGTCGTGACAAAATTGGACTTGTCTAATTGAATTAAGCAGGTAATGGAAGCTGCCCCACAAGCCTTGAATTGGCTGTAGGGGCAGTTTTTTATTGTAAATGGAACGGATAGCGGAAGACACTCGCATTTTCATAGGAACGAACGCATTGTGCGGATATGTTACAATAAGAGAGTTATGTATGATACGCACGAATGGAAGAAATTCGCCTAATGCGATGGGAGGATACAGTGATGGACCAACAACAAACAACGGTTCGCTTGACAACCTTGTCAAGCAAAGGAGGATGCGGCTGCAAAATAGGGCCGTCCGATCTGTCTCAAGTATTGCGCATGCTACCGCAGACAGAGAAGCATCCGGATTTACTCGTAGGCTTGGATACAAGCGATGATGCAGGCGTGTATCGGTTGAATGACGACATGGCATTAGTGCAAACGGTTGATTTCTTTACGCCGATTGTCGATGATGCTTATTCGTTTGGTCAAGTTGCCGCTGCGAATGCACTTAGCGATATTTACGCAATGGGAGGCAAGCCGCTCACGGTATTGAATATTGTGGCCTTCCCAATTTCGAAGCTGGACAAGTCCATCCTGGCAGATATATTGCGCGGGGCTGGAGATAAAGTGAAGGAAGCGGGAGCAACACTCGTTGGCGGCCACTCCATTGATGACGCGGAACCGAAGTTCGGCATGGCCGTAACGGGCATCATTCATCCGGACAAGGTGCTGACGAATGCAGGGGCTAAACCTGGCGACAAGCTGGTGTTGACGAAGCCGATCGGTGTCGGCATTATGACAACTTCCTTGAAGCGTGAGCTGCTTCAGCCAGAAGAAATTGAGTTGGTAACTCGGACGATGACGACACTCAATAAGACGGCAGCTGAAGTGATGACCGGATACGAGATCCATGCCTGTACCGATGTTACGGGATTCGGCTTGCTCGGCCATAGTACAGAGATGGCGGCAGGCAGCGGGGCAGGACTTGTTATTCACGCGGAGAACGTACCATTCTTGCCACGCGTGCGTGAACTGGCCGAGAACGGTGCTGTACCGGGCGGAACAAAGAATAATTATAATCATGTGAAGGATCAAGTTGTATTCGACGAGCGACTAGACGAGATTGCACAGTGGATGCTGTGTGATGCAGTAACATCGGGTGGACTGCTCTTGTCTGTTGCAGCTAGCGATGCGGAAGCGATGATTCATGAGATGCAAGCTCGTGGTGTAGAAGCGGTGTGTATCGGTGAAGTGGTGGCCGAGCACCCAGGTATGATTCATGTAGTGGGCAGCTCCGTCGGCAGACAACAATAATCAGAGTTAAATAGAGAATACGTGTACCAAAATACCGCCAGGAGAAGAGGAGAGGTTATCCTCCATTCCTGGCGGTATTTTTGATGTAAGCAAGTGAATTCGGCAAGGCGCCAACGGAAATGGCAACTTTAGAGCGAAGGATGCTGCTGTAGAAAGTGCTGTGCAAGCTGTGACAGCTGAACAGAGTTAATCTGCTGATGAGACGAATTCCATACGACTTTCTGCTTGTAAACAAGCAGAATTTGCGGGGATTTATGGGGAGTCTGCAATAGTTCCGCTACTTTGCCAGATAGCGCCTTCTCTTCGAGGACACGAACGACAGCGTAGGAGAAGCGGGAAGATACATGCGGATAACGAGTCAAAAATTGATTCAGCGCGAGGTGAGCTACTCTGCTCGAACCGCAGTTTGTATTGTGCTTATAGAGCCACAACGGCCGTTCATCTGTCTGTTGAATCAAGCTGATAAGCTGCTCCTCAGTTGCGATGATGGGGAGTCCCTGCATATATCTTCTTCCTCCTTCTGATTTTTGTTCCCGCTGCAAGGAAGGGTGGCGCTATGTAATGTCCAAGGCAGTGATAGGGAACAGTTCTATCCTTGTCAAGAAATCCATACAATGAAACTGATCGAAAGAGTATACGAGCGGCTAAGGGGGACTGCTATGCATAACATATCTTGGTTGTCATTGACGTTGCTTATTTTGGCGAGCTATCGCCTAACTAGACTCATTGTATTCGATGAAATTACTTCTTTCATTCGCAAACCGTTTGTAGAGGAGCGATATCATACGGATGAGAATGGAGCTATATTTGCCGTGATCGAAGAAAAAGGCGGCCGGTTTCATGCCCTTATGCGGAAACTGCTTACTTGTTATTGGTGCACGGGAGTATGGTCTGCCGCATTTATCACGGCATGTTACCTTCTCATCCCCATCTATGCATTCCCTGTTATCCTTCTGCTTGCTATTGCGGGTGCGGCCGGGATTATGGAGTCATTTGTCAAAGGCTAACAGAGCCCTCTTCCGCCCTCTTCTATATGCTAGGTTTCTATCCACGGGCTTGTTGCACATTTCCTCGTCTATCAGGCTGTTGTCTCTCAAGATTTCGGAAGCCGCATCATAAGATATAGCAGAGCTGATAGAAAATTCGGAACTTGCTAATCGAAGTATGAACTAGTTATTCCAGTTCCCGCACTCTACTCAACAAATGCTCAAGACGCTTCGCAAACGTATGCTCTGCCCGAGTCCGTTCATAGCCTTGAGAGGCGATGGAGCTCCGCTTGGCATCTTCGTAGAGGTACGTATGAATAAGCTCGGCACATTCCTTCGGCGATTCAAAGCATAGCAATTCCGCGCCTGGTTCATAGAACATGTGAAGATCTGGGCGATAATCAATGATCTGCGCACGCCGGCATGCCGCAATATCGAAGGTGCGATTGTTAATGGTGTGGCCAGGAGCACCTGTCTTATTTTTATCAATTAACGTATCATCTTCGCTGCGGTGAATATTCAGCACAAGCTTGGCACCGTTGTAATAACGAGGCGTCTCAGAGAAGTTGACCCACTTGGTTCGCAGGTGAGGGATACAACCGCCCGACCAATTGACGGTGTCCCAGAAATGTCCGACAAGTTTCACATGTAAGCCAGAATCAAGTTCCTTCAGCATTTGCTGCATCATACGCAGTCGGTTATCGTACCCTGTACCGATGAAGCAGATGTCGCTCTCATAAGAAGGGTGAGCGTTGAAGGGACGGAAGATATCGGTGTCTGTTCCGAGCGGCAAGTGGTGAACTCGCTTGCAGCCGTGGCGCTCATAGTAAGGGACACAACCAGAATCAATGGTGAAGATGATGTCGTATTCGGCTGCTACTTGCAGCGCATTGTCGATGGCATAGGGATCATCAACGAACCACACGCCAATTGGAATGCCCATCCTCCGTATGCTGCGAACTTGATCAACAGGCAAAAAAGAGCGCGGGCCGCAAATGGTCAAGACGAACTCAGGCCTGAATTCGCAGATATCGGGAAGAAGCTGCTGAAGTGGTGCACGATTCAACAGAAATATTTTGCTCTCATGACACTGGCCGTACAGAGCCTTCATGAGCGCATTATCGAGGATATCAATTGGCCTCCGATAACCGGAAGCGATATAGTATAGCCGCATTAGCCCCTCCTCGTTCCTGTCATCGAGAAAATAAAAAAGGGGATGGTTTTAGCCACCACCCCAAGCCGATCAGCATTTTGATTATGATGGGAACGGATAAGGTGCACCAGGGAAGATAGTAGGACATTGTTGCGGGAATGTGACAACACAAACGTTCTCAGGGATTGGAATCACAGCACGTGGTTGGCACAGCTCAGCTTCGACAACTAACTTGACAGGCGCTGTTACTTGAATGCTTTGGCAAATCACGATATCTACGTTGACACAAGAGTTGTCGACAATATCGAGAACTTCAATGGTTGTTGTGTTCGGAACGATATCGCAAGATACAGTAGTTCCCGGAGGCGCGCACAACAGAACTTTCTCGAAGCGTACAAAGGTTTTTGTAAACGAGCAATGTACTACGTTAGGGACGACAGTAGTATCAATGATCGTGACTTCAAACGTTCCTGTTTTCTTAATGACAACACGTTGTAGAGTAACTGGTGTGCCACCAACAGTAACTACTACATTTTCTCTGATTGAACCGACTTTCTCGCCGCAGCTTACTGACAGTACCGTTGCTTGAACGCTGAATGAAGCCGGCAATGGCAAGCAGATAGCTGGATCGATGCAGGCTTCATCAACAATTTGCGTCGTTAACAACACCCAATCGAATACTTTAGGAACCTCTATACATTCCAAAGAGGGTAGTGGCAAATATTCGGGGGGCGTTGTTTGCCCTTGAACTAACTTGCTCTCCATGAATGTTTCCTGCCTCCTTTATAGAATCTGAATTCAAATTCAATACAGTCTATGGGGGCGATCTAGAAAAGGTGACACCCCCATAAAATAATTTGGAGGGGATCGCAGTGAGGCAAGAAGTTTGCTTATATTCCTCAGAAGGCGTGCATTGGGTAGAACTTCAATCCGATGGGTCGCTGCTTCATTCCTTATACCGCGGAGTTGAACAGGTCAAGCAGCACCTATGGAGGTTCAGCAGTACCGTGAAGCAGTTCAGCGCCATTCTGCTTCATGGCCATTTACATATGTTGATGGCTTATGAATCGGGTATCTATTATGCACGTTGCAGCGTGAATGCACGTGAAGATGAGAAGCAAGAATTGCGAATAAGCAGGCATCCCAGCTCATCGAATCCGTATCTCTTTAACCTTGGCAGAACCCTCTATTTCGGCTTCACTACAATACTGAACAAGAAGTTTACGTATGTGCTTCGACAGGTTGAGCAGGGGAGGTGGCGAGAGAGGGCTTTTTCCTATGTTCACGAAGATTATGGAGTCAATGTACATATTGAACAAGCAAGCTGCGATATAAGTGAATCAGGGACTTTATATGGGCTGTTCCTGATCCGACATGGAGATACGAATCGACAGCAGCTAATGCTGCTTGAGCTCGATATGGAATCAGAGGAGGCAAAATGGCAACATGTTTTCTCTTCTGCGCAAGCAGGGCAGAGTTGGAGCATTACAATATCCGCGGCGAGGGAAGGAGATCCGTATCTCGCGTGGGTCGTACACAACGGAGTCACAGCTACGGTATATTGTGCGCGGGGCATACAAGTTACGAATTCCTGTATCCCTTTGAAAGTGTTTTTTCAGAATCAATTTTCCGTTCCTCGACTTACTATTGCAGGAGAACATGGTCTGTTTCTCTCGATTACAGGTTCCTCATGGTTAGCCTCTACATATTCAAGCAACGGAGGGAAGAACTGGGGCTCCTTTATGGAAGTACCGTTCGCCCGGGAATCGAGGCTTCGCATCATCCAAGGGGTTCGTTGTTCTGAACAGGATCATGTGCCTGTCCCGCTTCTTGGCATCGGGTATCCATGCTTCCGTCCGATCGAACTCATTGATTTGTTCCATCCATTCTTGACCATGAATACAATGGGTCCTTCTGTACAGGATGATGTATTGCTGCATTATGCCAAGCTGCAGTTAGGCGTACTGCATGAATTTGCATCTGAGCGAATTGCTGTATGGCAAGAAGAGATGATGCTGCTTGAAGAACGCCTGCTGCAAGAGGAACATGTGCTGCAGCGATTGGAATCATTTATCGAAGAGATGGAGCGGGAGCAGTATCGCGTATTGGAGCAGTTGCATGCCGTTGGTTCCAATTTGGCACCATTCGGAATTCGCCTCATACAATGACGTTAGTCAGTACATACAGGAGGGAGGGGCATGGAATGCACATTCAATTGAATGGCAAGCCATTATGCAAGATTGCGGAGACGCGGTTAGTTGATGTTTACCAGCTACTGGGCAAGTACTCGTTCACATTTCATCTGGACAAACGACAAGGCATGCTCGATATTATGAACCCGCTTGAAGGGTGCCGAGTTGTACTAGAGAGTAAGATGACGGAGATTGTGGATCGGTTGTGGTACCCGATACAGTCCACGCTGTCCCAGGCCGGATTGAGGGTCACGATTGTGGATTCAGAGGATACGCGCAAGCAGCTGTTAAGCGAATCGAATCATCAGCGGCAGGGGATATGGATATCAGCAGTACCGGATGATGCAATGGAGGTAAGTGTTCATTATTATTTCCATCATCGCAAACAGAGCAAACAGTTGGCCCAATTACTTATTATGAATATGTTGAAGCACGGTGAGCTGCCTATCCGTGGAGCGAGCTTGAATTGGAAGGATCGGTCGAATTATCAGTTATCGCTGACAGGGCATTCTTGGACTTCAGTGGCACTCACATACGGCGGATTTCTGCGATTGTCTACGGAACAGCTCGTGCAGCTTGGCAATGGAATCACCCGTGCAGCTGCCTCCTACTTCTCGTATCTTCCGATTCTAGATGTCATTGAGAAGCTTCGAGCGATGGATAATGGCGAGGGATCTAAATCGGATAGGGAGAATGAAAAAAGTCCCGTTACTACTGAGGTGCGGTACGCTGAAGACATTGCATCGCTGCGGGAGGAAGAGGCGACGGTTCCGCATGTGCAGACCTCATTCATGGATGCATCCAATATGCATCAGTCTGTAGAATATTCACGCAGGGATGAACTGGAACCGTACGAACACTCGAAGCAGCGGGGGCATAGCGAGGCGAGGCTTGCTCAAGAAGCGCGTTCCGCTTATGAGGGTTCAGGGGCGCACAGTGAAGAACGAGTAAGTGTGCATGAGCTTGAGCATGGGAATGAGCTGAATGAGCAAGTG
>NZ_JMDX01000140.1:0-16458 GCF_000935845.1 Paenibacillus sp. E194 | reverse complement strand
GTCTACAGATGAGCGCAAGCTGTACGACCTGATCGCGCGGCGTTATCTGGCACTGTTCCTGCCTGCAGCGAAGTACGAGCAAGTCGCAGTTACCATCGAGATTGGCGGTGAACGCCTATATGCGAAGGGTCGCACGATGCTGGACAGCGGCTGGCGCCAAGCCTATGAAGGCGATTGGGACGATGCGTCCTCGAATGAGGATCAAGAGCACGACAATCAATCGGCGTGGAATAAGGATCAGCGTCTCCCGAGCTTGACGCAAGGGGAGAAGTTTGCAGTCAAGCGGGTCATGACACGCAGAGACCGCACCAAGCCGCCGGCACGCTATACGGAAGCGACTTTGCTGACACAGATGGAGAAACACGGCCTGGGTACGCCAGCAACTCGTGCGGATATTATTGAGAAGCTGGTATCTTCGGATACGATTGAGCGCCAAGGAGCTTCACTTCAACCGACTGGCAAGGGAGAGCAGTTGATTCGCCTTACCTCTGAACAACTGCGTTCACCGGAGCTTACTGCACGATGGGAGCGGGAATTGGAGCGCATTGCCCGCGGCGAAGCGCGCACATCATCGTTCATGAATCAGATTCGGGATATGACCGAGCAGTTGGTCAAAGAAGTGAAGACGAGCAGCGCCGAGTACAAACCGCATAATTTGACGAATCGTCATTGCCCGGAATGCGGCTCACGTCTGATGGAACGGAAGTCGAAACGCGGAACACGCCTTATCTGCTCCAGCAAGTCTTGTGAATACAAGCGTTCTGACGAGAAGCAATTGTCGAATCGCCGCTGTCCGCAATGCCATAAGAAGATGGAGCTCAAGATCGGCAAGGCAGGCAAGTATGTGCAGTGTCTCGCATGCAATATTACAGAGAAGCTGGAAGAGGGCGGGGGCAAGGCTCGCAAGCATGAGACACGGAATTTGATTAAGAAATACGAGAAGCAGGAGTCAATCGGAAACAGTCTAGGTGATCTGCTGAAGGCAGCGATGGCGAAGCAGGAGGAGCAGTAAAAGCTGCAAGAGCTGCAAGATCTGCAAGAGCAGTAAATAGATAAAAGTGACCATTGTGCTTACAGGGGACTTCGAATTGAGTCAAACAATAGCGAATGGTGTTGAACCGTAAACAGTGACATCATACTTGTAAAATGAAGTGGCTTAGGAGGGTCGTATGGCCTATATGAGCATATGCTTCATTTTCATAGATAGGCCCTCTGTACCGATTCTTCGTGGCTAGAGGGCCTTTTTGTTAACTTTTTCATAGTCTTGTAACCATTTTCTTGAAATGGTAACAACATTGTCTCTATTTTTTGATAAAATATAGTTAGTTGTAATGTTTCTGTAATGCCCTAATGGTAGATTTATATTATAGTAGTTGTCGAAACAAGTCGCTAGAAGGAAGTGGATAAGGATAATGATGGATCGAGGTGTGGTGTCGGCCGGCAACCGTCGCCGTAAAAAACGCAAAAAGTTAATTGGACGCACCGTATTGCTCATGCTTCTTGTCGCCGTCGGCGTCGGAATATACGCTGGAGCGAAGAGCTTGCTCGGATCAGACTCAGCATCTGGCAGCGAATTGATCGTGACAGAAGTCGTTCCATTTGGAACAGCAGCACAAGTATCACAAGAGAAGGAATCACCGAAGGAGTATAACGGCTTAACGCGCAAGGTCGCTTACTTGACATTTGACGACGGGCCGAGCAAATATTCCAATGATATGATGGACTTATTGGATAAGCATAATATTAAAGCTACTTATTTTATGCTTGGCGATAACATGAGACAATACCCAGATGCCGTGAAGCGCATGATGAAAGATGGACATTACCCAGGACTTCACAGTATGACACATGATTATGCGAAGCTGTACAAGAGCGGCGGCTCACAGAACTTCATTAATGAATTCAAGGAAGCGCAGGGAATCGTTGAAGAATTGACAGGCTTCAAGCCTACGATGATTCGTGCCCCATATGGCAGCGCTCCGCAAATTGGTGAGTCATTCCGTAAGGATATCGCAGATGCAGGTTTCAAAATGTGGGATTGGACACTCGACTCCTGGGATTGGAAATATATCGGTCAACCAAATCGAGTATTAGAGCAAGTAAAGGTAGGTCTAACGGAAGATGTCGAGGTTATTTTGCTTCATGATCGTCAGCAGACCTTAGATGCATTGCCAGCCATTATTGATTACATTCAAAGCAAGGGCTACGAGTTCGAAGTGTACGACCCGAATGCGCATTTCGTATGCAATTTCCATCACGACAAACGATTGTAGCATAGGGATAGGAGGTTAACACATTGGCTAGTTGGAAAAAGCTAACCGCCGCTGTCGCGTTGGCATCCGTTCTGCTTATCGGCTTGACTGGATGCGGCGCTGCACCGACGACACAAATATTTGAAGGCTTCGAGAAGGCATCCGCAGCGGAAGCGGACGTTGCTGAAGCGGTGAAGACGCTAAGCACGCTGGAGGCGAAGGATAGTAAGCAATACAACAACATCCTGTCTCAGGGCAAGCAGGACAATCGCAATGTACAGACGCTGATCGACAATTCGAGCAAGTCGCTTGAAGAGCGGACACAGGCGATGGATCAACTGAAGAGTATGCTGGACGACGCTCGCAAGAAGATGGGCGAGCTCGAAGGCGCAATCAGCAATTTGAAGGAAGAAGGCTTGAAGAAGCAAGCAACAGAGGCATACAACGCTTATGTGAAGCGCTACGAAACCTTCACTTCCATGTACGAGAAGTATGGGAAATGGATTCAGCAAGAGCAAGCCTTGTATAACGAGCTGAAGCAGAAGGATACGAAGCTGAAGACGATTACGAAGGCTGTATCTGATCGCAATGAGGCTTATCGTCAGGTTGAGCAGTTGAAGATCCAGTTCAATGACTATACGAAATCGTTCAATACGAAGAAGTCTGAATTCTACAAAGAGGCAGGAATGCAAGTAACTGGCACAGAGAAGACAGAAGGCGAAGGTGCAACTTCGTAAGTGATACGAAGTGGAGCCGGGCATACCGAGTTAGCAAGAAGCTGCCTAACGTTATAAGAGAATTACCCTTATCGTTTAGAAAAGAGAAGACCGTTCCGAAGCAGCTGGACTGCTTTGGAACGGTCTTTTTGTATCGTACAAGCTTCGAAATCGAACAAGTAAACACATGGGATGAGCTCTATCTCTAGCTCCAAGTTCGGTGCACAAAGTCTGCCACTATGAGAAAGATAACGTAAGAGACAAGAGCCGATGCAATATACGTTATCCCTACCTTGATTCGCTGCTGGAATAGGCGCACAACGCCAAGACTAAGCAGCGGACAGACGATGAGCAGGAAAAATAGGATCGTTACGAACAATTGTGGCGAGATTGAACTGATATCTACATACGTCATGGATATACACCTCTTTATAAGCGTTACTATCAAGCAAGACAGTTATCGATCGTCTAACCTGAATCAATGGTCTTCCTACCCGGCAGTGTGATAAGGATCACAGTTTCTATTATATCGATTTCACAGCCGTTCGTCTGTTAATTCGCTTCCAATATTAAGGCGATTTCAAGGCGAAATCATGGCGATGGAAAGAGTTGCAAGCGAGCATTGACAGGTTCGAATCACGGATTGTACGATGTGATGGTATATGTGTGAACCAAGATAAGATGAAAGGATATCTTCACACAAATGGTGGATGGCATCATGCTATAATCGAAATACGACATATGAGTATATTTAGAAATGTAAGCAATTACAAAAAAACAAATAGAAAGAATGGAGAAGGCGAGGAGAGCAATTGATGATGCAGTATATGGTTGGGATTGATCTGGGCGGAACGAACATTGTATGTGGGTTGGTCAATACGCAATATGAGCTGATAGCCAAGGTGAAGCGGCCGACAGAGGTTGATCTTGGTGTAGAGCATGTATTGAATAAAATGTCTGATATGGTTGATGAACTGTTCGTCACGGCAGGGGTGGATCGCAGTCTTCTGTTAGCGGTTGGAGCTGGGATTCCGGGCTTCATCGATCCAGTGCGCGGCGTATGTGTGTTTGCATCCAACTTGAAGTGGGACAACGTAGATGTATCTGGTCGGCTTGGTGCTAAGGTAGGCGTGCCAGTCTTTATTGATAATGATGTTCGTATGTACGTATTTGGTGAGGCGATGAACGGTGCAGGACGCGATGCAGGAGTTGTGCACGGGGTCACGATTGGTACGGGGCTTGCGGCTGCGACAGTTGTCAATGGAGAGCTTCACTATGGAAGCGGGTTTATGGCAGGCGAATTGGGGCATGTAGCGATTGATGGCGAGACGACGCCATGCGGCTGCGGCTTGACGGGCTGTCTAGAGACTGTCGTATCCGCCACTGGCATTGCGCGACAAGCGAAGGAAGCGCTTGAGCAGGGTCGCGAGAGCTTGCTGCGCACATCATTTGAGCGCGGTGAACTGACCGCAGCCCACGTCTCTCAGGCTTACGATAAAGGCGATGAGCTCGCAATCGAGATTATGACGCATACAGGGCAGGTACTTGGTAAGGGTTTGGCGTATTCCATCTCGCTGCTCAGCCCGGATATGATTGTAATCGGCGGCGGCGGTGCACTTGCAGGTGAACGTATTATGAAGCCTGTACGAGACATCTTGAAGCGTTATGTATATCACGGTTATTTGGAGCGTTTGATGATACGCCAAGGAGAGCTGATTGATGACGGAGGCGTTATTGGGAGTGCAGCCTTTGCGAAAAGCCGTGCAGAGAAGCTCGGACACGTGTCTGTATAAGAGCAACTAGAAATCGAGGAAGAGAGACAAGATAATCGGGAGGAACGGGTAACGATGTCGGATCGAGATGTTCTGAATTTTCCCTACGGTGCTGATATCACCGAGCGAATGCTTCAAGAGCGCATTGTCGCAATATTCCGCGGCTATACAGGAGAACTTGCTAATAGAGCGGCAGAGGCGTTGGTGGCAGGCGGCATTCAATTCATGGAAGTGACGATGAATACAGAGCAAGCTACAGCGATTATCTCCCATTGGCGTGAGCGATTTGCGGGGCGGGCCTATATCGGTGCAGGCACAGTGATTGATTTGCCCTCGGCTCGTGAAGCATTGGAATGCGGAGCGCAGTTCCTCATCTCTCCGAATTTGGATGAAGAAGTAATCGCATATGCAGCTGAGCGTGGAATCGATGTATGGCCTGGAGTACTAACACCTACTGAGATTATACGAGCGTGGAAGGCAGGGGCGAAGGCCGTCAAGCTATTCCCGCTTGGTACATTGGGGCCTGAATACATCCGAGAGATCCGAGGTCCTCTTGATCACATTCCGATCATTGCAACAGGAGGAGTCGACTTACATACGATATCCGCATACGGAACTGCAGGAGCATCCGCTTTCGGGCTTGGTTCCAAGCTTCTCCTCAAGGAATATATGAATTCGGGCAATGATGAAGCCCTCACTGCAAATGCAATTCAGTTCGTTGAAGCGGTTCGCAAGCTTGATCCCGTTCGGCGATGACCAGAAATCCATAGAGCGTGGAACGGGTGTGAAATCATGTGATTGCGAGAATGATATACATACATCTGAATTCGAACCAATTCTAAGGTAATGGTATAAAGAGAGGCGAATCCTATGGCTATGCTGTGGACATATGGAATAGGCACACTCGTGCTAGCCGGCAGTGCCGCAAGCGGTACTTGGATGCTTGCGGTGAAGAGTCAGTCCCCACGTCCGATTCCGATACATAAGGAACCGGAACGTCCCTTCGATCGAGTGGTGTTCGAAGGGACTGCATCCCTGCAAGGGTGGTTCCTATGGGGCAAAGGGAACTCCCCTGCGAAGCGGGCGCCGGTTATCGTAATCTCGCACGGATGGGGATCAAACCGAGCGAGAGTGATGAGGTATGCGATCCCGCTGGTAGATGCAGGTTTCAATGTATTGGTCTATGACGTGACAAGTCACGGAGAGAGCGGGGCCGTAAAGGCACCATCGGCGCTGTTATTCCGTGATGATATGCTGGCCGCAGTCCGCTATGTACGTCAAAGGCCGGATGTAGATCCGGATCGGATTGCAGTCCTCGGCCATTCCTTGGGCGGCTTCGGTGCGGTTTTGGCCCTTGAGGAAGGGCTGAACGTAAGGGCAATTGTAACGGATTCCATGCCATCCCGCCCGCTGTCTCTGGTGGAAGCTGAGCTTAAAAGACGTAAGCTGCCAGCATTCCCGCTGGCAGTGGTCATACCGCGTATATGGTTATATCGCTCCCGCATCCCTGTTGCGGTATACGACGGCTTGGATGTAGGTCAAATCTTATCCGACCATCATGTGCGGACGGCAGGCAGGATCCCCATCTATATGGTTCATTCTCGACTTGATGGATTTATTCCTCCTAGTGAGCTTGAACAGCTTGTTGAACGCTTACCGTATGAGCAATCGCATCTCTTTGTTGATACGAACGGACATAGCTGTTCGGAGACCGATTCGCGCTTCTGGGCGGAAGTGATTCCATTCTTCAAGCGTCAATTGGATATATAGGGATAAGCAAGCCCATCTCTGCCCTCTAAGGCTTGACCTTCGGAGGAGAGATGGGCTTGTATGTTTTAGGTACACCGAGAACAACTTTTTTCATTTTTTTATAGGCAAATGCTGCATCGGTTCGCTACCCCTCGTCATATTCTTCATGTTCGGATCGCAACAATCCTTCGAAATGCGATGCAATTCCCGGCTCTTGCTGCCGCAGCATGTCGAGCACGACAGAAAGGCAGCGAATCCACACTTGCGATTAGCATGCTATAACTAGACAGCATTTGCGATAGTGCTATGTTACGCTACCTAGCACACATAGGCGGAGGTTCTCCGCTGATGCGAAGGTGGTGAAGGCATGTACATCGATTCACAGACTCCATCGCGCCTACAGCGAGTGAGGCAGAGGCGTGCGAGGAGATGGATTCGATTCCCTAGAGTCTCTATATTCCGGATGTTGATGCTGGGAAGTATTCTGTTGGGAATCATGGTTGGTTTCGCCTTATGGCCTACGGTTGAGGCACGGTCTTCTATGGTCACATTACATAGTCAATCAGAGATGAATCAATGGCTGAGCGAGCAGTTCACTCGCAGAGAAACGGCAATTTCATTTCGATACGAAGGTGACACGAAGTCCTTAACGGAGATGACAGGCAAGTCTTTGTCGGCAGCATTATACTCGGATCCGTTCATTCGGTATAACGTCAGCAGGTACTCCTATCAATGGAAAGGCAGTACAGATTCTGCAGTCGTCAATGTGTATGTGGACTACCGTGAGACGTACGAACAGTCACAGTATGTAAGGGAGCAAGCCAAGGCAATCGTAGGAAACATAACGAGTCCAGGACAATCCCCTCATATCAAAGTAAAAGCGATTCATGATTATATTGTCAGTCATGTGATCTATGATGAGAGTATGACGAAATTTACTGCCTATGAGGCGCTAACGGAAGGTACAACCGTGTGCCAAGGATATGCACTGCTCATGCAGGCTATGCTTGAAGAGGCGAACATTCCATCTAAGATTATCGAGGGTAAGGCGGGCGGATTGCTCCATGCATGGAACCTGATTGAACTTGATGGGAAATGGTATCATGTTGATGCGACATGGGACGACCCGCTTCCGGATCGAGGCAAGCAAGTACGCTACACGTACTATATGCGTACCGATGCGGAGATGAGAACCGATCATAACTGGAATGAGAGTAAGGAGCTTCCGAAGGCGAACGACCCTTATGAGCATGCTTTGAATCAGATGCGTCAAGGAACGGACAAGAGCCTGCGCTCATTCGTTACAGAGTTGGAGCGCGGCTGGAGTGCGGATGTACTGCTTCCAGAACGTCAGGTCAAGGATGTAGAGGGGCTAGTAGAACGCTATCGGTCTGCGCAGAAGGCGAGCCGGGTGCAGTTCCAGATTCGCTATATAGGCAGCGAGCTGGAGCTGCGTGCTGACCTGCATGATATGATGGACAAGCTAGGATTGTCTACTCCGTTCGAATACAGAGTATCTACGTTGAATAACAGTGATGACCTACTTGTCGATATTCAGCTTCAGAAATAAGGGGACAGAACATCAGCATAAGAGCTGGTGTGGGAATTCTGAACTCACATTAGGAATTCACAACACGAATGAATCTAGAGGAATGAATACAGGAGTTTCACTACCCGAAGAAGCGGTGGGACTACGTAACAAAGGCCCTGCTTTACGCAACCAAATGCGTGAAGCAGGGCCTTATTTCATAGACGATATGGAGATTGATTATTTATGGTCGAACTTGCACTCTTCGAGTGGGATGACCTTCGTCCGATGCTTGACCTTGTAGCCGAACCATATGATCAGGAAGAGCGGCAGACCAATGTAGGTCATCAACAACCCTTGCCAGTCGATTGCTTCTCCGAGGAAGGCTTGATAATTCTGACCAAGTACGACGAACATACAAAGTGCGAAGGCGAAAATCGGACCGAACGGGAAGAAGCGGGCACGATAAGGCAGCTCCTTCAGGTCATGGCCTTGCTTGTTGAATGCTCGTCGGAACCGGTAATGACTGACTGCAATGCCTAGCCAAGCAATGAATCCACACATGCCGGATGCACTCAGCAACCACGTATAGACAATCCCATCTCCGAAAAAGCTGGCTAGGAATGCCATCATGCCGATGATGCTGGTCATAATAAGCGCATTGACCGGTACGCCGCGCTTGTTCAGCTTGCCAAGGAACTTCGGCGCCTTGCCTTCTTTAGCAAGCACCCAGAGCACACGTGTGGAAGCATACATGCCGGAGTTGCCTGCGGACAATACCGATGACAGGATAACTGCATTCATCACCGAAGCGGCGAATGCAAATCCGGCCTTCTCAAATACGAGCGTGAACGGGCTCGCATTGATGTTGTTCACTTCACTGGTCAATAAACTTGGATGTGTATATGGAATGATCATTGCAATAACGAATATCGCCAGAACATAGAATAGCAAAATGCGCCAGAATACTTGGCGAATCGCTCGCGGTACACTCTCGCTTGGATTTTCGCTTTCGCCGGCGGCAACACCGACGAGTTCTGTCCCTTGGAACGAGTACCCAGCAACCATAAATACACCAAGAATCGCAAAGAATCCGCCATGGAATGGCGCATCTCCGATATGGAAGTTCTCGAATCCGATACGTTCTCCGCCGATGATGCCGAATATCATCAATACGCCAGTAACTAGGAAGATGATGACGGTCGAGATTTTAATTATTGCGAACCAATATTCAGACTCTCCGTACCCTTTAACGGAGATGAAATTCAATAAGAAGATGATGCTTAAGAACAGGAAGCTCCATATGAAAGAGTTGCTGTTCGGGAACCAATATTTAATGATAAGCGTAGCTGCGACTAACTCCGATGCGATCGTGATTGCCCAGTTGAACCAGAAGTTCCAGCCAAGCGCAAATCCGAATGCAGGATCTACAAATCGCGAAGCATATGTGCTGAATGAGCCGGAATCCGGCATGTAGGTCGCCAGCTCGCCAAGACTTGTCATTAAGAAATATACCATGATGCCGACTGCAGCATAAGCGAGAAGCGCACCTCCAGGACCAGCCTGTGCAATGGCGCCGCCGCTGGCAAGGAACAATCCAGTGCCAATTGAGCCGCCAAGCGCAATCATGGTGAGGTGGCGTGTCTTCAGGCTTCTGCGAAGCCCTTGATCGTTGTGTTGCTTACTCATGTTGCTCACTCCTGTTCTAATCTTAGTATTACCGGAAAGGAGCGGAGAACATAAAAAAACCGCTGAAGCGTATACGTTCAAACGGTTTGACCGTCCCCATCATACCCTTCCTTAAAGATAGCGCATCATACGTAGACGGGTAATCTGCGTATGACAGTGTCGTGCCTATTCGACAGCGACCCCAGCACGCGTCCCTGAAGCGGGTTACGCGAACTTCGGCGGTTGTTCCTTCCCATTCGAATCATTGGCTTCTTCCTGCCTCCGCGAATGTACTCTTAACAACCGCAACCTCTACCTCATCGTGGAATAGGATGAGGATTTGTTGCACTATGAAGATGGACAAGCCATCATTGTTACTTATATTTGCTAAGTATAAATGAAACGAAGCGGTAAGTTCAATGTTAAAAAGTAGAAATCTGATCTATGTAGGTTGTGTACGAATTTAAACATTTGAGCTGAATCATCCAAAAATATTTTTAAAAAGGAATTTTACTCCTTGCAAGCGGTTTCTTGCATGGTATAAGATGGATAAAAAGAGAGTGCAAGTTGGGAAACATCTATACGAACCAATAGAGACAGACATTTTAGGGAGGCATGGGAAATGAAGAAGGTTACTGTAGCATTGCTTGGAGCCGGTCAACGCGGGGAAATCTATACGGATTATGCGATTGGCCGTTCGTATGAAATGGAAGTTGTCGCTGTGGCAGATCCGAGCGCAGCCCGCCGTCAGCGTATTGCCGATAAGCACGGCATTCCTACAGAACGCCAATTTTCCTCTTGGGAAGAATTATTCTCTCAGCCGAAGCTTGCTGACGCTGTGTTTATTTGTACACAAGATAAGATGCACTATGAACCTACGATGGCAGCACTAGGAGCAGGCTATCATGTGATGCTGGAGAAGCCCATGTCTCCAGAGCCAGTAGAGTGTATTAAGATGGGGCAGGAAGCGAAGAAGAGAGGCCTTGTCTTCTCGATCTGTCATGTACTGCGTTACACGAACTTCTTCGCTACACTCAAGCAGATGTTGGAAGAGGGAAGAATCGGCCGCCTTATGTCCATTCAGCATAATGAAAATGTTGCTTACTGGCATCAGGCGCACAGCTTCGTGCGCGGCAATTGGAGCAATTCGGCACAGTCCTCTCCAATGATTCTGCAAAAGTCCTGTCATGATATGGACATCCTGTTGTGGCTTGCTGGTGCTGAGTGTACCCACATCTCTTCCTTCGGCACATTGTCGCACTTCCGCCCAGAAGGTGCGCCGGAAGGCGCAACGAAGCGCTGTCTGGATGGGTGTCCTGTCGCTGATGAGTGCCCATACTATGCGCCGAAGTGGTATTTGACGGATGATATTGGCTGGCCGACATCAGTTATTGCGGATGATATGAGCTATGAATCTCGCCTCCAGGCCTTGAAGGAAGGCCCATATGGCCGCTGCGTGTACCACTGCGACAATGATGTTGTTGACCATCAAGTGGTGAATATGGAATTCGCGAACGAGGTAACCGCGGTATTCACTATGACGGCGTTCACTTACGACTCCGGTCGTACGTTGAAGTTGATGGGAACGACTGGGGAAATTCGTGCTCACATGGAGAAGAATGAGATTGAAATCATTCATTTCAAAAATGGCTTCAGAGAGCTGCTCAGCCTGCAATCACCAGGCGGACATGTTGGACATGGCGGCGGTGACCAAGGTCTCGTAAAGGACTTCTTGAGGCTGGTTGAAGCGGACGGCGCATTGCAAGGACGTACATCCGCTGATATATCTGTCCAAAGCCATATGATGTCATTTGCGGCGGAGAAGGCGCGCATAGAGAAGCGTACTATCTCTATTGAAGAGTTCGTCCGCGAGCAATTGGCGAACGAAGCAGAGCCTGCAATGAACTAATTCTATTTGTAAATGTCAGAAGCTCTCCGGATTACTCACGGAGAGCTTTTTCTAATGTAAGGGTTTCTTGTTGATGATCCCATTCTAGTCGAATACGAATAGGTTCTTGAAGTTGTTTTAACCCTTTAATCCGGTATTCGTAATGTGCGGCATAATGTGAAGAGTTAAGATCAGATATAGAATCAGAGCGTTCAAACTCCGGACTTGTGAGACGGAACGATACTTCCTGTATATGCTGTTCTGATCCATGATACTTCATATCCAGCGTAAATGATTCCGTATCTTTTGCTTGAGTAAGATGCACGTCCCAATCTAGGCTTGCTGCCTTATAAATGGTGGTCTCTTGCGTGCATCCGACTAGTGCTGGGAGTAAGCATCCGAGCATCATAATGGTAATGAATCCTCGTCGTAGATACATCATGATAGACCTACCTTTCATTGTTGTTGAATGAGAAGGGCAAGGGGAAGGAGTCTTATTCGAGTTAGAATATGAATACACCTCCTATAATATGGAATACATTATACCATAATGGACAGTAATGCCGATGTAATCGAGGCAATAAAACAGGCTGACTCTGTACCTAACAGAATCAGCCCTAAAGAGCAGTTAAATAATTTGAATTTGGAAAGGTTACTCACGAGTAATCTAGGTTTCTCGCGATTTGACCTTGACTTAACCGATCGACTGCTTCATAAAGCGTGGGTACTGTACCCATGCGAGCACAAGTGCAGAGATTCCGATACCGAGCAGAATTATTGCATTCAGCCATACATCCTGTACATGAGCGCCGTGGGAAATGATGCGCTTCAGTGCATCCTGCGCCCAATATTGAGGAAGCAATTGTCCAATCGTCTGCATGAACTTCGGCATCATTTCATGTGGGAACCACAGTCCGCCAATCATCGCACCGCCAAGCGCGATCAATTGGGTAATGGCAAGCCCTTGATTCTCGCCCTTAGCGATAAGGGAAATGAAGAGGCCAAGACCCGTTACACAGATACCAAGTGCTGCGACGACTAATGCGATGGCGAGCACATCGCCGAGCTGCATGCCATAAACGAAGTGTCCGAACGCCAACAGTACCGCGCTTTGGAAGAGAACAACGATAATATAAGGAACCCACATGCCGACTAAATAGTTGAGCGGTTTCATTGGTGTGCTGCACAGGCGCGCCGTCATCCCGCTTTCTTTGTCCCGAATGAAGCGGCGAACCATCGAGATAATAATGAAGAACACGAACATAACGGTATAACCAGGAACGACTTGACTAACCATATCAACAGGAACAACATTCTCCATCTGCTCCTTAACTACGAATGGCGGGGTGAAGATTTGCTTCATCTCTTTGCCCTGAATTCCTTTGGCTGCAAGCTTCTCCGCAGTGCTTACCTGACGCTGCTCATCGACGATTCGTCCAAGCACGGCTTTGATTGGGGCCGTTGAGGTATTGTCGTTCTCGTCGCGATAGAGTGTCATTTCAGCAGAGCCTTTGCCTGACTTCATGCTTGCTTCAAATCCTTGCGGAATGAGCAGGAGTGAGGATTGCTTGCCGTCACGTATACTTGTAATTTGTTGATCAAGCGTGCGTTCTATGTCTTCCTTTAGTTGAAAACCTTGTACTTTGGCTAACGATGCAACAATCGCTTTCGAGGCAGGAGACTGATCCTGATCGACATAATTTAACGTGATGCTGGAGTTCCCCATATTGCCGAACACAGAGGCAAACACCACGATGAAGATGACAGGCATAAGGATGAGCCAGAAGAAGGTACCCTTTTCCTTAAGCAGCAATTGGATTTCCTTGCGTGTGAAGCTGGTAATCATTCGAATTCTCCTCCTTGAATCGGTCTTGCGAATTCTTCGAACTCTAAAGCGCTATTACGCATCCCGCAGGGATGTACCAGTTAAGTTCAAGAACACTGTTTCTAAAGAAGGCTGCACGATTTCGAGACGAGTAACCTTCACTTGCTGCTGCAGGCAAAGCTCAGATATGCGGTTCATCGTTGTCAGCGTATCGTTAGTATCAATAATCCAGCCCTCTTCATGGGCAGTCACTGTGCCAGGAATCGAATCGAAGGAAATTGCTGTCTGCTTATCCGTTTCGACATATACGGAATTCGTGCCGTGCTGCGCGAGCAGTTCATGCAGAACGCCTTGGGCAATGACCGAGCCGTGGTCGATGATGGCGAGTTCCTCGCAGAGTGTTTCGACTTCTTCCATATAGTGAGTCGAGTAGATGATGGATACCCCTTCTTGCTTCAGCTTGCGAATCATCTCGAAGATATGATTGCGCGATTGTGGGTCAATGCCGACAGTAGGTTCATCCAGCACAAGCAGCTTCGGACGGTGGAGGAGTGCAGCAGCGATGTTCACGCGACGCATCATACCGCCAGAGAAGGTGCCAATGGCATCATTAGCGCGATCCAGAAGCCCGACCTGTGTTAATACGGTTGAGATGCGTTCCTTCAACTGGCTTCCTTTTAAGCCATACATTTCTCCAAAAAACTTCAAATTATCGTACGCACTGAGCTTCTCATACAAGGTGATGCCTTGGGGGACATAGCCGATTATGTTCCGCACCTTGGCAGCTTCTTTGACGGCATCGATTCCAAATACATGCAGAGCGCCACTATTCGGTTGGAGAATGCCGGAGATGATCTTCATCGTCGTCGATTTGCCAGCTCCGTTCGGGCCAAGCAGGCCGAAGCAAATTCCCGGACGGACTTGGAATGAAATACTGTTCAGTGCGGTGTGATTCCCGTACTTTTTGTGCAAATTCGATACATCAATAGCCAATGTCATCTTAATTGAACCTCCTTGAGTTAACCCTCCACTTGTTTGTTCATCAGAACGGTTGCTGCGCTTATAAGAATTCCAGACAAGAGAATAATGCCAAGCGCAATCAACCAGAAATCGTGAGACTGAACGGTAAAAATCTCATTCGGATTCTGCGCAAGTTGGAGCTTGTTGAGATGTGGTGATTCCAAGATCCAGAACAGGGAATTCCCCGAAAAACCATATATAATCCACAGCATCGGCGTTAACGGCTTCAAGCGAGAACGACTGACCACTCCTGTAAGCGTACCGAAAGCGGTCATGAACGGAATGACCATCATGATTACTCCGAACCAGATCGCCGATGTCTGCATGAAGGCGGCAAGACTGTGAAAATCAAAGTTTCCTTTTAAGATTAACGCATAGGCAACGAACAGCTGGGCACCGACCCAGAAGATAATATGCATGATAACTGCTGTACAAATGCTAGCTGCATACTTCGATAGGATAAGCGATCTCCTTGGATAAGGGAGTGTCAGCCACCATCCGGCAGTACCGTTTTTCCATTCCCGTATAACGATACCAAATGCAATGATGAATGTAATATACGGGAAGCCAAAGGACATAAACATGATCGAGTATGGATCAAGATTGTCAGCAAATACAGCTGCAAAAATGAGTCCGATGAGGATGCCTGCTGCAACGTAGAACATCCACCATTTGTTCGAATGTTTGGCTGAGTTTCTGCGGCGGAATTCATCCTTCATTAGAAATAAAAAGGTACTTGTATTCATCCAAATTCTCCTCTCTTAACGGTATAGGGTGCGGTAGACTGATTCCATTGAGCCTTGTTCACTGCGTAGCTGCTCAACATCCCCCTCCAACACCACTTGGCCGTTATCCATGAATACCACGTAGTCGAACAAGCTCTCCGCTTCGTGAATTTCATGTGTGCTAATTAACACGGTCTGCTCACGTTCTGCTAAGTTATCGATGATCGCTGAAATAATGCGTTCTCGCGATATGAGATCAATACCGGAGAACGGTTCATCCAGCACGAGGAGAGGAACATTTCGTGCCATACACATGCTTAGCATAAGCCGTGCTTCTTGTCCCTTGGACATGCCCTGCACAGGCATATCCGACTGTAATTTCATGAAGGAGATGAGTTCCTCTGCCCGCTTCCGGTCGAACCCAGGCCATAGGTGCTCTGCCCAATCCAGTGCTTGTTTGACCGAATGTTTTTCGAACCAGCGCGCCCGGTCAGGCAAATAAGCGATGTCCTTGTTCGTCTCCCAGCTTGGCTTGCGCCCGAGCACCTCAACCGTTCCTTGTTCCGGTTGAACCAAGCCGGCGATCATGCGGAACAAGGTGGATTTGCCTGCACCGTTCGCTCCAAGAATCCCTACAACCTTGCCCGCTGGGATCTCGAGAGAAAAGTCATGGAGGGCGAGCTTCTTCCCATACCGCTTCGTAATATGATCGACTCGTATCGCAGTGGACTGACTCATATTTCCTTACCTCCCTCATGCGTTAATAGGTGTTGAATATCGTCCAATGTAAATCCTATGCTGTACATCTTCGTTAAAAACTCCTGTATCGCTTCTTCCGCTAAAGAAGTTCGTACACTCGCAACAGCTTCTGCGTTCGACGTAATAAACGTTCCTTGTCCTCGGCGTGTCTCTGTAAGCTGATCCCGTTCGAGCTCTTGGTAAGCGCGCATGACGGTATTCGGTGTAATTTTGAGCGATTGCGCAAGTTCCCTTACCGAAGGAATTTTCTCACCCAATGCGATCTCTCCTTTCGCGATGGAGCTTCGGATTTGATTAAGTACTTGTTCGTAGAGTGGTTTGCTTAGGTCCAACGTGAATCGCATTCCGCCAACCATCACGTCATTCAATGAGCTCCCTCCTTTGGTGTATCAGTTGTATACAGTGTATTATATCACTTGATACACTTAATACAATAGGGGTAAATGAAAAAATAGAAATAAATTTATGGACTCATGCAAATTAAGATAGGCGCGCATAATATGGGGTCTACCAAATGAAATAGGATCGTAAAAAAGAGCAGCGTTCCATTGCTTGT
>NZ_JMDX01000139.1:0-16465 GCF_000935845.1 Paenibacillus sp. E194 | reverse complement strand
CTCATATGATTACTGCTCCTTTGTTAAGATGATTAGAGCATAACAGGAAAATATATGTATTTCAATAATAATTTAATGTTTATCGTTAAATTATTATTGATCGGTTTCTATGCAATTTAATATTTCGAATCATTTACGCATGAAAGAAGTCCAAGCAAAAAACATATACTTGGACTTATATCTTTAAGTTATTTTAAGTTATGCAATATCTTATATATCAAGAATATTTCCACAATTCTTCTGAAAGTAGTCATTCTTCTTTACTCATAAAATCTCATAATTCATAAACTTTTATGATTCTGTTAATTTCTTCAACAACAATAGGAGATAAACCTAATACTTCAATATCTATACTCCGAAGCCATTTTATACAGTCCTCTGGTTCCATTGAATCATTGGTAATATACTCAGAAATCAATACTGCGGAGGTACGTGACAAACCAAGACCCATTAAAGAAATTTGGGTCTTTTGTGAAGCCCCAAACTCAAGCCAAAGTTTTAATTGAGGGACTTGTTCAGCTAGATAACCATCACCGATTTCATAAAGGTAATATTGTAATATATCATTGTAACATGAAGAGTACTTAAGAAATTTAAACCGTGCATATTCTTCCAAGTCTCTCATTGTATCACGTATCACAGTATCCAATTTTTTACCTTTTTACTCCAATAACCCCAATTTCTATCAATTATTCTTGAGAGGCTCATACCTCTTAACCAATTCAAAACCAATAAGGCATGAGGATATGTTAATTGTGGAACATCCCCTGACAGATACTCACTTATAATACCAATAATATCACAATAATTGGTTAACGCATTTTCATCCTCAGGTAGAGATGGTATAAGTTCTTGTATTTCACCACTATAATTACGAAAATACTCTAAAAGTCTTTGCATAGCATATGGATTAATACCCGGGTTATTATTAATTATTTTTAAAGGAATTTCAATTTTTGATCGAACATCATCTGCTATTCCTGTTAGATTGACCAGAAAATCAGAACTATACTTTCCCTCTAAGTGTTTAAATGACTCATTTTTAAGATATTCTCCTAGAAAATATGTAAATACATAATCAAATTCTGGTTTTAGATCTACTTTTACTTTGGTTTCACTTAATTCAATATAATCTAATAAATCTTTAGAATTGTTCTCAACAATATAGTCTACTGCTTTACTTATTGTATATTTTTTTCTTTTTCTTGGAGGTGGTTCAGTCCATGCCTTTTTGGAAGTAGGATCTACACATACAACATTCCCCTGAAATTCCTTTCCCTGTCTACCTGCTCTACCTGCCAAATTCCAAAAGTCCATTTCTCCCATAGGTTTACCTCGACCCTTTTTAGGTCCTCTAATAAATATTGATTTTGCAGGTAAATTTACACCTTCAATTAGAGTCGATGTACAGACAAGGAATTTAATTTTCCCGCTTTTAAATAACTTTTCAATCTCATTCTTAATAAGTAATGGCATATTGCCATAATGAAATCCAACTCCACGACTTAACACAGTACATAAAGAATACTTTTTATTTATAGTTTTCGACGACAACTCAATAAGATTTAAAAGATCCGTATCACTTGTTTCATTTTCACTACCTTGCAAGCTCCATAACTGAAGTGCCATCTTTTCTGCTTCCGCAGCACCATTTGCATACAATAAGTTTCCTCCATAAAAATCAGCTAAAGCATATGCAACTAATGGTAGTCTCATACTTATATGCGAAGGTCTCGAACTTATATTAAATTTACCTAATATATATGTATCTTCATTTATACACAAATTCATTTCCCATTCTAATGGTTTTTTGGGAATTTGATTAACCCATATTAAATTTTGATTCACTGCAACATATTCAGAAGCAACAGGTTTTGTTGAAATATCATTTGGTGCATCATTTAGAAAAATTTCAGGATTTTCAGTGAGTGGGCTAGAGAATAAAAACTTTGTATTTTTAGATCTATGAGTTAATTCTTCAATAGCTTGTTGTAGGAGTATTCCTCTTGAACCATCACCAACTTTTTGAGCCTCATCTATAACAACAATATTAGGTATAAAATTCGGTTCTTCATTAAGTATCCACAGTAATCTTTCTTGTGTTAGTACATATAATTGCGGTTTGCAATCCCAATCCTTTATTAATGACGGTATAGAACTTATAGCTACGTTATTCAAGCCTGCATTATTAAAAGCTTCAACAATATCAATCTCAACTTGCTGAATTAAAGCGCGAGTTGGCACTATATATACCCCAATAGTTTTTTCTAATGAAAAGAACTGCTCTTCTATTAAGCGTAATAAAATATAAGATTTTCCTGCAGAAGTCGGAGCAGAAATACTAACCCAATCGAAATTATGAGCATGGTGATAAACAGACCACTGAAACTTATTGATTTTTTGATATGTTTCTTTTTATGATTAAAAATTGAATATTCAACAAGCCTATTCACCCTATTCAATTGCAGGGGTAAAGGTATTTGCTTCTCATAATTATTTTTTAAGTATTCTCTATCTAGCGCCAATTGGATTGCAGGAGAATTTGTTAATGAATCTAGTACAACTGCAGCTGCTACTTTTTGGTTTTCATCTAGTTCATTACTTACCATACAAAATTGAGAAATCCTTAAAGCCGCGTCAAGATGCTTTCCTTCTTCCGATTTCGCTAAAATACTTGCGCATAACAGCATATAGTTCCAATCTATATTGGAACTACTCTGTTCGATATTATTAAATTGCCTCTTTACAGAGGAGATAACTAGATCTAAGTATTTTCTTTGAAAACCTGAAATAGAGTACAATTTCTCTGGAAAAACTGATTTAGACATATTTTAACTCCTCCAAAAACGACTTTCTAAAATTACCCACAGAGGGAAACGGGAGTAAAAAAACCTCAATAATAATTCTGTCGAGCGATTCCCTTGACCTAAGTCTCCTTCTCACCTTTTTCTGCCATTCATCATATTTCAATTTAACCTCACTAATTACTTGATCTATCGTCTTTTGATTTGGGGAATTTGGATAGCTTTCCTCATCAAATCCCACTAGACAGATACCTCTATATTGAAGTTTATTAAAAAAGGGGCTGTCAGGATCAAGATAATTAAGCAATGCAACTTCAAGTTCATCATCTAATACATCGATATTTCCAGTTATAAGTTGCAAATCCCTAAATTGAGAAGAATCCGTTCCACCAGTGTCAATTAAAAAGGGCATTATACTATCAAAACAAGCTGATAATCCATCTTCTATTGATGAATACAATTTAGATTCTCCCCAATATAGTGCTAATTTCTGAGTTTGATTATCGTATTTAATATGTACTCCATCCGCCCCGTGATAATGCATTTGCGAACTAGTTTTAAGCGGCATCTTACATAAAAACTGAGGAATTCTAAGAAATGCTTGAGTCAACATATAAAGTAGCATCTCCCCTCCTTCCCCAGTATTTTCTATATCAGTAAATAGCTTTCTTGCCTTGATTTTTAGTTTGGCTACTTCAACTGTAGTGTTATCTTGTTGATCTTTTTCTTTTGCTCTTTTTATTTCACTCCTTGGTATGCAGTAATCAATCATTCTTAATGCAACCGCTTGTGCCAGATCGTTTACTCTAGGATTATCATTGCCATCGTGATTAACTACGTAACAATGTAATGTTGCATTTGTATCTGGCACCGGCACTTTTGATATAATTTCTGATAAATAAGCATCAAATTCCTTTCCATTACCACGCAATAATAAATCAATATTTTTGCCTAGATTAGACTGTAAAGTTATATTAGTCAAAAAAAACATCCCTCTCTAGGTATATAGTACCTAATTAGTAAATAAGTCCTTTATAGCACATATATTCGACAATTCCTTCCAAGACCCTTCTATATATAAGAATTTCAACAAATTCCTCAAAATATAAATTTCGATGAGGATTGCTGTATGAATTATGGTTTGCGGACTTAGCCTTATTCCAATCACTAAAAAATCCTTTTATTCAATGCTATCTCTCAAATTCACTTGCGAATTTTAGACGATGTTTGCGGATTGTGGGATTTGTAAGCGGTACCATACTTGCTACAATAGACTCACAACGCAATGAACATTGCTCAAGGGGGAATATACAAATGAAAAGGCTTTCTTTGATGCTAGCGGCTTGCATGATGTTTGTCGGAGTGTTAAGCGGTTGTGGCGGCAGTGAATCGGATTCGGGTTCATCCAATAAATTGGTCATTTACAGTCCGAACAGCGAAGAAATCATCAAGACGATCATCCCAATGTTTGAAAAGAAAACAGGCATTACGGTTGAGCTCGTAACAGCTGGTACAGGGGAAATTGTTAAGCGTCTACAGTCTGAAAAGAAAAATCCTTACGCGGACGTTATGTTCGGCGGCTCCATGGCGGGCTACCGCGAGCATGCTGACCTGTATGAGCCTTACGTATCTCCAGAAGATGCGAACTTGATTGAAGGCCATCGCAATAAGACAGGCTTCGCAACTCCGTTTGTTTCAGACGGCAGCGTGCTGCTTGTGAACAAGAACCTGATCGGCGATATCAAAATTGAGGGTTATGAAGATTTGCTCAATCCGAAGCTGAAAGGCAAAATTGCATCTGCTGACCCGGCAAGCTCCAGCTCCGCCTTCGCTCAGCTTACGAACATGCTGAAAGCTATGGGCGGCGACTATGAAAATCAAAAGGGCTGGGATTATGTCAGCAAGCTGATCGAGAACCTCGACGGCAAGATTGCAAGCGGTTCCGGTGCAGTTCATAAGAGTGTCGCGGACGGCGAGTATATTGTTGGCTTGACCTACGAAGATCCTTCTAACACGTATGTGAGAAACGGTGCACCCGTAGAAGTCGTGTATCCGAAGGAAGGCGCCGTATTCTTGGATGCAGCATCCGCCATTATTAAGGACGCACCACACATGGAAAATGCGAAGAAGTTCATCGACTTCATCCTGTCCAAGGAAGCGCAAGATGCATTCGGCACACAATTGACGAACCGTCCGCTTCGCAAGGATACGCAGCTCGGCGACTACATGACGCCACTCGACAAGATCAACATGATTGACGAAGATACAGACTACGTGAGTGCACATAAATCCGAAATCGTAGAGCGTTACATCTCTGTATTCACAAGCAAATAATCGGTTTTCAGAATCAAAATATGCGTGTCAAAAAGTCCGGTTCTCAGCACCACTTTTGATTATCGGACTTTTTGACTACCTATAAAAAGGTTAGGTGACAACAATGAGCGTAACAATAAAAATAAAAGACCTAGTCAAAAAATACGGCGATACGACCGTCATTCCAGAGTTGTCCTTGGAGATCAAGAAAGGTGAATTCTTCACGCTTCTCGGTCCTTCCGGGTGCGGCAAAACGACACTTCTGCGCATGATTGCTGGCTTCAACAGCATTGAAGGCGGAACCATCAACTTCAATGAGCGCGTCATTAATCAGGTTGAGCCAGGCAAGCGGAATATCGGGATGGTGTTCCAGAGCTATGCCATCTTCCCTCACCTTACCGTTAAGGGAAATATTGCGTTCGGTCTAGAGAACCGCAAGCTGTCCAAGGCCGAAATCAATGACAAAGTAGAAGATATCCTCAAGGTCGTACAAATCGAGCAATATAAAGATCGTATGCCGAAGAACCTGTCCGGTGGACAACAGCAGCGTGTCGCGCTTGCCCGTGCAATCGTCATCCACCCGGATGTACTGCTCATGGACGAACCGTTGTCCAACCTTGATGCGAAGCTCCGTGTCGATATGCGGAACGCGATTAAGGAAATTCAACGCGAAGTCGGCATTACAACGGTGTATGTAACACACGATCAGGAAGAGGCTATGGCTGTATCCGATCGCATCGCGGTTATGAAGTCAGGCGTCATTCAACATTTGGGTACACCGCAAGAAATCTACCAACGCCCAGCCAACGTGTTCGTAGCTACATTCATCGGCCGCACGAATATTATCGAAGGCAGCATGACACGTCAGGGCGACAGCTATAAGGTGAACTTTGGTTCAGGGTATTTAGAAGAGCTCTCGAACATTCAGCTTCCGGCTTCAACGAAACAAAATGAATTGAATGTCAAAATTTCGGTTCGCCCAGAGGAATTCGTCATTACTGAGGATCAGACGGGCATGAAGGCAACCATCGTGCACAGCGTCTTTTTGGGGCAGAACACACATTACTTCGTCGATCTGGAATCCGGTCAGCGCGTGGAAATTACACAGGAATCGAAGACAACACAGATTCTTGATCCTGGCCAAGTCATTCATTTGAAGGTGAAAAAGGAAAAAATCAATGTTTACGATGCTGCAGGTGAATTGAACTATACAAGGGGCGGTCAACTATGAGGGGGACGCGCAAACGATTTGACGTCTGGACTAACATTTCGTTCCTAATATTTGGTTTCTATCTTTTGTTCCTAGCCTTGCCTTTGTTTACGATGCTGTTCAAAAGCTTTTTCAACGGTACAACAGGCGATTTCTCACTCGCCTACTTCGTGAAGTTTTTCAGCAAGCCGTATTACACCAATGCACTATTCAACAGTATTAAAGTTACCGTCAGCGTAACCGCCCTTGCGGCGCTCATCGCAACACCGCTAGCCTATATAATGGCTACCGTTAAGATTAAAGGGGACTCAACGATTCGGATTTTGATTCTGCTCTCGTCCATGTCAGCCCCGTTCATCGGAGCTTACTCTTGGATTCTCCTGCTCGGAAGAAACGGCGTCATTACCAAATTCGTCAGCAATACATTTGGCTTCCAAATGCCTGACATATATGGCTTTACCGGTATATTAGTTGTCTTGACCCTGCAAATGGTGCCTCTTATCTTCATGTACGTATCCGGGGCACTCAAAAATGTTGACCAATCGCTTATGGAAGCGGCAGAGAGCATGGGCTACAAGGGCATCAACAAGATGCGCAAGGTACTGCTCCCGCTCATCACACCAACCTTGCTCGCAGGCGGGCTGCTCGTATTCATGCGCGCGCTGGCCGATTTCGGTACGCCGATGCTGATCGGTGAAGGCTACAAGACCGTTCCTGTCTTGATCTTTACCGAGTTCATCAGTGAAGTTGGCGGCGACGACGGCTTTGCTGCCGCAATCAGTGTCATCGTTGTATTGTTCGCAACAGCAGTCTTCCTGATGCAAAAGTTCATCGCCAACCGCAAGTCCATCACAATGAGTGCTTTGCACCCGCTTGAAGCGAAGAAGAAAAAAGGCATCGGCAACATCGCGGCGCATGCTGTCATCTATCTGTATACGTTAATCGCGCTGCTGCCACAATTGTACGTCATCTATACTTCATTCTTGAAATCGAACGGCCGCGTCTTCGTTGATGGCTTCTCACTGCAAAGCTATCAGAATGCTTTCAGTAGCATCGGCGGTGTCATTACGAACACGTTCATCCTGGCTATCGTGTCGCTCGTCATCATTATCCTGCTTGCGATTCTGATTGCTTACGTAACCGTTCGCAGAAAGAATGCATTAACGAACACAATCGATATTTTCACGATGTTCCCTTACATCGTTCCTGGTTCTATCTTAGGTATCGCCTTGTTGATTACGTTCAACGATAAGCCGCTGGCACTGAGCGGAACAGCATTCATTATGATTATCTCGTTCGTCATCCGGCGTTTGCCTTATACGATTCGTTCCAGCGCAGCCATTTTGCATCAAATTAACGGCGGTATTGAGGAAGCCGCAATCAGCTTGGGCGCTTCTCAGATGAAGACATTCTTCAAGATTACACTGCCGATGATGCTCGCGGGCGTTGTCTCCGGTGCAATTCTAAGCTGGATCACAATCATTACTGAATTAAGTACCTCGATCATCTTGTATACAGGTAAGACGAAGACCGTTACGGTAGCCATTTATACCGAAGTTATTCGCGGCAACTATGGCGTGGCAGCAGCACTATCTACAATCCTAACCGTCATCACAGTCATTTCGCTGCTCGTCTTCCTGAAGTTGTCCGGACAAAAGGAAGTCTCCCTATAAGAGAGGCGTTCAAAAAGTCCGCCTTTGATCACGATGTTACACAGGAAGTAACTCGGTGCTGAAAATCGACCTGTTTGATCAAACATTTTAATAGCATTGCACAAACACCAAGTCGGTACCTCATCTGGAGGGCCGGCTTGGTTGTATTTGGATGATCTTCTTTCGACAGCGAACCAGTATAATATGGAATGAAAGGGCTTACCGACACTGGAGGGAGACATGGAACAGAAAAAGATTCGCACCTTCAAGGAGTCAACCCGTCACTTATTTCAGCTGTATGCGGTGATTCCGTTTTTGATTTTGATCGTGCTGTTTTTCATCTTTACGATCATTAATGGAAGGATGAATTTGACGCAAAAAACGACGGAGGCCGCCGAGTCGATCAGTAAATCTATGGCGGAGGTGTTTCAACAGTATCACGAGGAAATCAATCGGATGGCTATCTCACCTGCCGTGACGAAATATCTGACTACACGATTAGGCAGCGACAAAGTATATTCCGAATTCTATGACTTCAATAATCGGCAAAAGGTGAAGAGCATCTTCCATATCGTCGACATAGACGGCATCTTCCGAGCCAGCTCCGATTCGCCGGATGCACTCTACAACAGCTTCGCCTTCGGCAATCTCATCAACCGGATTGAACAGAAATCTGGCAACACGCTGACTGAAATGAACAGCTTCCGCTATTCCCATGATCGCGACACAAGCTACACGTTCGGCAAAGCGATCGTCAAGGACAAGCAGACGATTGGCTATATCATCTACCAGCTCTACGAATCTGACATGCAGAAGCTCATTTTCGAACAAAACAATGAGATTGCGATGATCACGGACGAGCATAACACGATCATTGCCACTACCAGCAATGTCACCAAGGGCGTATTGAACAAATTCAGTCCTAAGCTGGACAAGCAAGGACATGTTCTGTTGAACAACGGTACGTACTACATGTATACCAAGCGCATACCAGGCACACCGATTCAAGTGGTCACGCTCAATTCCTACAAGTCAGAGCAATACACCTACTACACGGTGTCTGTCTTTATTCTCGCTGCCAGCCTGCTGCTATGGGTCATTATTCATTTCCTATCGAACAAAATGTCTGCCCGCAATTCCGAATCGGTCGATAAATTAATTCTGGCCTTGACCCAACTGCGCGAAGGGAATTTCAACGGCTATGTCGATATTCACACGAATGATGAGTTCGAGATACTCGGCGATGAGTACAATGTCATGCTGGACCGGTTGAAGGAATTGATGATGAAAAATAAAGAGCTGTCCGAGCTACGCACGATTATCGAGGTCAAGCAGCTGCAATCGCAGTTTCATCCGCATTTCATTTTCAACGTATTGGAGACGCTGCGATACGCCATTAAGATGGACGCCAATCAAGCGCAGCAAATCGTTATGCTGCTGTCGAGACTGCTGCGATACAGCATCGGCAATGATCGGAGCGTCCAACTGAAGGATGACATGAATTATGTGCGGGACTACTTGAAGCTGCAGCAAATCCGGTTCAATGAGCGGCTGGAATACCGCATTACCGTCGAAGAGGAAACCAATCATGTATACGTGCCTAAGCTGCTGCTGCAGCCAATCATTGAAAACGCTATCAAGTATGGTTACCAAAATCAAAGCAATGTGCTTATCGAAATCCGCATCTACCCTTCTGACGGGAAGCTGATGCTGGAAGTATGCGACAACGGAAAAGGCATGGACGCGGAGACACTGCTGAAGGTGAACCGAATCCTGCACAGCCAAAACAATACGACACAGCATATCGGGCTCTACAATGTTCACCGCCGCTTAGTGCTTCTCTACGGCGAGGAATCCGGCATCCACATCAACAGCAAGCAAGGGACTGGCACTTGTATAACACTAACAATTCCTTACGAATGGAGTGAAGGCGATGTTCAAGGTTCTGCTAGTTGAAGATGAAGATATGATTCGCAGAGGCATACGCTTCAGCATCGATTGGCTGCAGTATGATTGCATCGTGATAGAAGAAGCGCTGAACGGACAGGACGGTTATGAGAAAATTTGCGAGCTTAAACCGGATATCGTCATCACGGATATTAACATGCCCATTATGGACGGCATCTCCATGATACGTGAGGGCTTGCAGCAGCATACGTTCAGCAGCATTATTATTTCCGGCTATAATGAGTTTCATCTTGCCAAGCAGGCACTGCAATTGGGAGTAACCGAATTCCTCGTGAAGCCGCTGGAGGACGATCAATTGATCGCTGCCCTAGAATCGGCCAAGACGAAGGTCGATTTGCAGCGCAAATATGAGGTCATTTCGAATCATCCGCAAGAAGCCGAAGAGATACTGAACAGCAAATTTATGGAGAAAGAAACGAAAACTTCGAAGTATGTATCGCAAATGATCGCGTACGTGCAGGAGAATTATGCGAAGAAAATCAGCATCCACGATCTTGTGGAGCAGCTCGACTTGAGTGCCTACTACTTGAATCAGAAATTCAAAGCTGAGACGAGCTATACGTTCAACGAGTTCCTGAACCGATATCGCATCCAAAAGTCGATCGACCTGCTGAAATCAGGCGACAACAAAGTTTACAACATTGCACACGATATTGGCTTCAGCGACTACAAGTACTTCATCAGCATTTTCAAAAAGTACGCCCACGTCACGCCGAGCCAGTACCAAGAATTCTATAGTAGTTAGGTTGAATCCAAGGATGACGAATAACAATAACAAGCAAGAAGCAGCGCATGCCGTTCTTCACAAGCACGCGCTGCTTCTCTTCCACCCATGAGAGAGTGATTCAGCCAGCTCGGAATTGCTACGTGCAAACCATGCTAGAAAAAGAGGTGTTCTCTCATTTTTTTCATTTAGATGTTAATCACATTTTGAAAATTGCTGATGACTCTAATAAAAGTGCACGTTTCTATCTAACGAACCATACTCTTTATCCTTTATTACTTACTGCTTGTGCTCTTTGCGCCATCCGACTTTGGCCCTTTTTTAGTGCCTTTGCTTGTGTAAGGTTTTGGTTTGTTTTTTGCTCTTCTTTCACTAGCTTGCCATCTAGTCCAGCCCTTTTTGTCCGTTCCTCTGCCTGTTCCGCCTTTACCCTTAGCTTTGCTCATATAATCACTCCACGATTGTTTGTATATAGAGTTCCCTGTACCTGGGTGGTTTTAATCCTTAATCCTTAATTTACGACCTAAGAGCTAACTATATCAAAGCTAAGCATTAGAATCAAAGTCCCCTCACCATTGCAATATATGGAAGTGACACGTAATAATAACCCTGTCAAAAGCTAGTTCTTATTTCATAGCCTGCCAACTTTTAAAATCATGAACAGCAAATCCAGCATAGCTCATATAGCGTGTTAATTGGTTATGAGCGGCTTGCAGCTCCTTTTCCATCGTTTCGCTGCTCATGGAGTAAAATGATGTCCGTGGACCCTCCGAACTTTTTACTGTCTCCACGGCAATGACAATTTTCTTTTTCAGCGTGGAAGCTTCTCTCAGCATCGCCTGCGCATTTTCCACAATTCCATTTTTGCCTAACGCATGATTGCGATAATTCATGATTACCAGGCAATCGAATTTCTCCAAAAGCCATGCGCTCATGCTGTAATCCGTCCCCGGCACTTTGATCGTATTCAGCCAATACGGAACGTCCATCGTAATTTGGAGATCGTTCCCCTTGGTTTCCTTCTCGATCAGTCGCAAGTTGTCCATCCAGCCTTCCAAAAGCACCTTATTGTCTTTCTTCCATTCGCTTAAGCGGTAAGGCTCAATATCGAAATGTAGTCCCGCAAACCTTGCCTCCGCTTCGACGGACGCATTGTAGACGTTGACCCAAGCAATGAATTTTTTTATCTTATCCTGGTTTTTCTTATAAGCCCATTCGGGTCGTCCCTCTAGTGCCTCTACTTGAATCCCCTGTTCCTTGGCGCTGCGAACAAAGCTTTCATAGATCGCCGGGGCCATATCGGTATTAATTTGAAGGTAGATGGTAGTCACATTGCGCTCTTTAGCAAAGCTTATCGCCTTGTCTGAATCCCTTACAATCACTTGGCTGTCCCATATCCATGTCCCCTTCGGTACATTGCTGACAGCCGTCATGATGCTAACCTGATTCCGCTTCGGCTGCCATTCCACTTGAGCATGAAAGGCCTCGCTGATGAAGCGCAGGGGAACCATTGTGCGGCCGTTTTTGAGCAGAGCGCCCCCACCGAAAGTTACGGTTCCCCCGTTTACGATGGCATGATTTTCTCCAAACCTCAGCGCAATCGTATCATTTTTATAAGTAAATAGAATCTGGTTCTGCGGCCTATTCCACTTCACGGTTGCGCCAAGCTTCTCGGACACGAACTTGGCAGGAACCATGGTCAGGTTGGTAGCAGCGTCCACATAAGGCAGTTCGTCCGGGAAGGCTACTTCCCTACCATCCACCTCGACTCGAAGTGAAGAAGCATAGACGTTAGGGATATTGGATCCAACACTCATCCCTATACATATAACTGTCATGTACAAAAGCAATCTCTTCATAGGATATATTACCTCGGCTTTTCTCTTTGTAGTTCTGACATACAAGGAGATTATAAAGTGCAGAGCAATTGGCAACAAGACCCATTTCTGTATGGTGCATATCACCTAAGGTCCTAGAATTGAAGTTGAATTTATGATTGGGATACAATGAGGATATCTATTACCTTGCTAGGAGGCGTACATATGGTACCGCAGCGAGTAAGTCTTCTCACGATTGGCGCATATCATTTGCCTTCCCTAAGAGCCTTTTATCAGCGGCTAGGATGGGCAGAAACGGAAATAAGCTCGGATGAATATGCCGTATTCAAGACGGCAGGGGTCATTCTCTCGCTGTTCCCAATCGAGAAGCTGGCGGAAGATGCAGGAGTTGAAGTGCCGAAGAAGACAAATGTGTTCCGTGGAGTCACGTTCGCTATCAATGTCGATGCCCCTGAACAAGTCGATTCCACCATTGAGCAAATTAGACTTGCAGGTGCACACATTCTCCGCGAACCGAGCGATGCCTTCTGGGGAGGAAGAATTGCTTACTTCGCAGATCCAGAGAACAACTATTGGGAAGTCGCTTGGAATCCAGATTCCGTGTTTGACGAGCGAGGGGCAATGTTGTCCTTTTAAAAGAAGCAAGGAGTTCATCATCGGATGAACTCCTTTTTTACTAGCATTCAAATGGAGAATGATACGGCGCGGCACCACTCCCCTCATCACTTCATTGAAATGATGAATCCTATATTTTCAACACTTACTCGTAGTATCCTTCTGTTGACTTCCGAAACCCCTTGAACTGATTGGCATCATGCCCGAACCATACTTGGGAGTTCGTTCGTGTCGCAAGCGTACGGATACGCTCGACCGTACTCCGGTATCCAAGCAAGTCATACAGATTGCCTGGCGGTCTCACCGGTGGGCCGTAACTCTCTGCCGTATAAATGGTATCGGAAGCAAGGATGATCCCCCCCGTTTCCGGCAAGTTGATTTGCAAGCCCAGCATACCCCAAGCATGCCCACTTCCGAAGTTCAGCAGCGTAATACCCTCGGCCAGTTCCAATTGATCCTCTGTCCGTTTGATCGTTTTCCACTGTAGGTTATTTTTGATCCAAGCATCGATGTCGGCCCATATGTAGCCCCCTTCTTTTTCGTTGCGGGCATACGTTTGCAAAGCTCCGTTCAGCTCATCCTCGTGAACGATAATGGTCGCATTCGTAAACAATTCCAGGCATCCTGCATGATCCAAATGCAAATGAGAAGCCACTACATACTTGATATCCTGAGGAGATACGTTCAACTGTTCCAGTCGATTATGCAGATAACATTCCTCACTCGCTTTCCACGGAAAAAGCATTTGTATCGATTCAGCCCACCGGCCCTCCTTGCCCATTCCATTCGGATTGCAAGCTGTATCGAACAGAATCTTGCCTTCTGGATGATCAATTAACACCGTATAGATAGGAAACTCCACAAATTCGGTCGCCGCATTCGGATTCAGAACCGTAGCCGGATTATGCATGGCAAGCAACCAGTTCTTATCCATGCTCATGCGGCCGTTATCCATCACATACAGCTTCGGACGAGCCTTGATCACATTTGTCATCTTCATTTCCTCCCATTAAACAGCTATGTTTTCACCTACATGTGTTTTCATTCGAAGTCCCTATTACTTTATGACTAAGAATGGCGCCTATTCCGTTGATATAGACATACAATAATATATTTTATAAACTAAAATTACAAAAGTAGGCACTTTTTAGTATCCAGGGTACTTCAAGGTGCATAGGAGGGAGATCATTTGACATCTTCACCCACAACAAAGCACCCTGACATCTCGTTGGCAAGTTGCGGCTATAGCAGAATACTTGAAATCATTTCGAACAAATGGACTTCACTCGTCATTTATGCATTGGAGAACGGAAGCATCCGATATGGGGAAATGGGAAGGAGAATCGAGGGAATCTCCAAAAAAATGCTGACGCAGACAGTACGGCAGCTGGAACGGGATGGGCTGGTTCAACGACATATTACACCAACCGTGCCTCCGGCCGTTGAATACTCGCTAACGCCCCTAGGCGAATCCTTGCTTCAGCCAATGAAAGAGCTAAGGCAATGGGCAAGGGCTCATTATGCAAGTGTCGAAGCGTCAAGAGCTGCGTATGATCTGGCGAATGAAAAAGACTCTCAATCTTCCACAAATTAAAGTTATATAAATAATAACTGTAAGATTCGTAAGATACAGATATGAAAAAAACAAGCATAATGACGTTCCATCTCCTGCGGAATATCATTATGCTTGCTCTTTGTTAGCTCCCCTTACCCTTTAACAGCAGACATTTTACGAAAACCCGTTCAAGTAGTTGCTGCCGTTATTTCTCATAAATCTGCGTCTTTAATGAAAATAATCTTAACTCCACTGATCTGACTTTGCCCATTGACAGCATAATACGCCGCATACGCTCCATCGCCAAATCCGGTCCGAGAAACAACACCACCATCCAGCACACCGGCCTCTTCACCGCTCTCTGTAATATCACAACAAGCTAAGTACCAGTCGCTATCCGTATCATTGGGTTCTATACTATCTGCATCGGCATCTGGAATTCGATACTTGCTCACGTCAAAGATTCCAGCCTGTCCGCTATCCACGCCTACAATGAAGTTCCCTTTCACCCATTCAAGGGTCTCCTTCTTATCAGCAACCGAGCTATGACAAGCAATAAGCTTGGCACAAGCCTCTCCCCAATCTTGAACCTCCGTCTTGCTTACATATGCGCTCCATGCTCCATTCAGCACATCGTCCAGCACACCCATAATGATCGTATTCTCATTCAAGTCATAGCATGGATCGGATACAACCAGTTTCCCGGAGGTGACTTCAAATTGCCCTAATACTTTGTACATCGTTTCTCCTCCCTCAAATCTCTCTATGTGTATATTGTTATTACGTCATATATTCGATATTTGCTAGTCGTATCCTTTTCAAAAGTAAATGAGGTAGAGACTGGCTTATTCGTCCTTTCTACTATTTCTTTTTTTCTCCTCTATGCAACCTAAACGCAAAGAACCCGAGAGGAGCACGCTTATCGTGTCACCATCGGGTTCTTAGGCTTGCAGCCTTCATGTTATGCAATACTATTGGAATGTCGTAATAATAAGCCAGATATTGAGAATCGTTAATACTATGGAAGTGACCCAGGCGAGAATAACGACCCATAACTTGTTTTTAAATTCCCCCATCAGTTTCTCATCGCTCGTAAAGAGGGTCAAAGGAATGATGGAAAACGGCAATGCGACGCTTAGAAATACTTGTGAATAGATCAATAATTTCTCGACTACAGATTCCGTACTCCCGAACACGAGAATACATACAACAACCGGGATAATGGCCACAAGGCGAGTAATCATCCGTCTAGCCCACAACGGCATTTTCATATGGATGAAGCCTTCCATAATGATCTGCCCGGATAAGGTTCCTGTGATCGTTGAATTTTGGCCTGATGCCAGCAGAGCGACGGCAAACAATACGCTCAGTACAGGGCTGGCAATCGCACCGACAATGGAGCTGTCATTCAATGCACGGTATAACTGCCCCAGTGTATCCAAGGAGCCACTGTAACCGAAGAACAAAGATGCACCTAGAATAAGCAGTAAGCAGTTCACCACAAACGCAACGGTTAGCTGTATATTGGAGTCGATCGTCGCAAATTTGACCGCTTCTTTGAGCGATTTCCGATCTCCACGATCATATTGGCGTGCCTGCACAATCGACGAATGCAAATATAAATTGTGCGGCATTACCGTGGCGCCAACGATACCTAGCGCGATAAACAATGCTCCATCATTAAATACAATCTCCGTTCTTGGAATGAAACCTCCAAGCATTTGAGCCACATCTGGTTGAGCAATAATGACTTCATACAGGAAAACAACAAGAATCGTTGCAATCA
>NZ_JMDX01000138.1:0-16512 GCF_000935845.1 Paenibacillus sp. E194 | reverse complement strand
TTTGATTTTGTCAGTAAGCAAGGATTTGGAATGGTTTAAGTTCAATGATAGGAAATTGCAGCTCTATCCTGCTAGCGTTGATACGTATAGGCAGTTGTATAAGCAGACGGGATTCCTACTAGAGATGGTAGAAGAGACAGAGAGCAAGTATGCAACCATAATGAAGGGCAAGAAGATATAGAAGGGAATGGACGAACATGACCGCATACGCAGTAAAGCTAGCCACAATCGAGGATTTGCCTGAGGTTGCGGAGATATTTAATTTGTATCGCGTTTTCTATGGTCAGGACTCAAATGTAGAGCAAGCCAGTCGTTTTTTATTCGAACGGTTTGAGCATCGGGAATCGGTTGTTTTTATAGCCCGAGATCATGATACGAAGGAAATAGCCGGTTTTACGCAATTATATCCATCCTTCTCTTCCATTTCGATGGAGAGAACTTATATTCTGAATGATCTGTTTGTACGGTCTGAACATCGGAAGCAGGGGATTGGACAGCTTCTGTTGGAGGCAGCGGTGAAGTATGCACAACAGATGAATGCCAAAGGACTTGGACTGTCGACAGCCATTGATAATGAACAGGCACAGAGATTGTATAAGCGCAATGGGTTCGAGAGAGATGAAGAGTATTTTCATTATTTTCTGCGAGTTGGGAGGTAAGGGGAAAGCGAACAGATCGCGGCCTGGAATGAACAGGGGTTCCACGAAATAATATGGCTGTATGACATAAAGATTAGCAGGGCTCAAACTAAGTTAGTCTTTAATGAAGAGAGGGATGTCGGTGAATCGAAAAGAGGAAGTTGCTTGCATTGAGGAATATGTGAGAGTTTATAATTCATTCGATATAAAAGGGATGGTCGAGCTGCTGCATCCAGACATCGTATTCCGGAATGTTGCCAATGGAGAAGTAACTATAGAGACACATGGAATTGAACCCTTCCAACAGCTCGCGCAGCAATCAGCGGGATTATTTTCGAGTCGCCGACAAACTATTCTACAATATATTGAAAGTGATGGCCGCATTGAAGTAGATATTGGCTACGAAGGCACCTTGGCTGTTGATATTCCGACCGGATTGAAGGCTGGAGATAAGATTCAGCTAACAGGGAAATCCATTTTTGCATTCACAAACGGGAAAATATCAAGTATTGAAGATCATAGTTGAAGAGGGATTAGTGGCAATTAATCGCATTTTTTTTCAAAAAGTCGTCTCTTTCAAGTTGTGCTGTGCAAACGTGCAGCCGACTTCGGGAAGGCGGCTTTTTTGTGAGAAAGTCAAAAAAATGCACATTGGGGTCAGAATTATATCCTGTGCCAAGGCATGTTCTCTCCTATAGTAGAAGAAATCAATATGCTTAGTAATCAGAGACGGAGGTTGGTGTACATGAGCAGAAATGCTTCATGTGTGCTGACCTATTTCTCATTGGGCAAAATTATGCACAATGAAGTCAAAATAAGACACACACTCCTTTTGGTCGGATCGCTTATAGTTGAGCTATCTATTTATGATAACGCTTACAAATAAATTATCAAATCATTGGGAGGAAATACATAATGAAACAATGGCCACATCGCATTATTCGTGTCACGTTAGCGGTGTTCTTGCTGTGCTCTCTATTTCCCGTCATGGGACAGCCAAATGCTAGAGCGGAAGCAGGCAATCTGCTTAACGGCAGCTTTGAAGCGGGAAAGCCTCCAGAGGGACCTTGGAGCGCATTGCTGCCCAGCTACTGGAGTGAGTGGGTTCCATCCGGCAAGCCGATCCTGTCCTTAGATTCGGATATCTATTATGAAGGGGAGCGGTCGCTTACGATCAGCAGTGCTGAGTATGCGCGGGCAGACGTTCTGCAAACCGTTGACGTAACGCCAGGCGAAACGTACACACTTACGGGGTGGCTGCGGACTAAGGACTTGCAGTCGAGTGTTTCTTATGGCGGGGCTTTTATTCGCACGCAATATTTGAACAGCTCGAATGATAAAATCAGTTCTGGTCCATCCTCATCGCCGCTGCTCGGAACGCATGATTGGACGGAGCAGCGTTTGGAGCTGTCCATTCCGCAGCAGGCAACCCGGTTGAAGGTGGAGCTGTTCTACGAGAGTGCGGCTGGGGAGGCATGGTACGATGCGATTCGCCTAAGTAGTAGCGGCAGCAATCCAATCGATCCTCCAGCTGATGCAGCACAATTCAAGGCTGTGCGCGACAAGCGCATTCAGCAATTGACCGGCAATGCCAGTTACCATTCGGCGGATTCGGATATGAACGCGGCGATTGCTTCTTTAGTAGAGAGTGTAAGCAATGGCAGCGGCACAGGGTTCTGGAATACGATGAACAAGCAGGCAGATCGCAGCTCGCTATGGAGTGATCTGTCCAGCCGCACTGAATCGGCTCATGTAACGGGCGCGTTTCAACGCCTGCGGCAAATGGCGCTGGCATACGCAACACAAGGCTCAGTGCTGTATCGTGATCCGCAGCTGCGCGCTGATCTGATAAGCGGTCTCGATTGGATGTATGCCAATCGCTACAATGAGCGTGTCGCTCCTTATAAAAACTGGTGGGATTGGGAGATCGGCTCTCCGCAATATTTGAACGATATTACGGTGTTGCTGCTCGATGATCTGTCTGCCGCTCAAATCAACAGCTACAATCGCGCGATTGATGCGTTTGTCCCAGACCCGACAAGAAGAACGGTGCAGCCCAGCCTTATCGAAACGGGCGCTAACCTAGTAGACAAGGCCTTCGTTGTGATCCTGAGAGGAGCAACGGGGGCTTCGGACGCGAAGCTGATGCAAGGCAGAGACGCGATAAATCCGGTATTCCCCTATGTAATTCGGGGGGACGGTTTCTATGCAGACGGCTCATTCGTGCAGCACGATGTCATTGCATATACAGGCAGCTATGGAACGGTATTGCTGGATCGGCTGTCCGAGATGCTCTATTTGCTGAATGGATCGCCATGGCAGGTTATCGATCCGCAGGCGGCGAACATATACCGCTGGATTGAGGATTCCTTCGAGCCGCTTATATATAAGGGCGCTATGATGGATATGGTGCGCGGCCGTGCAATATCCCGCGAACTGTCGACCGATCACACCGCCGGCCGCGGCGCGATCAAGAGCATCCTGCGGCTGTCCGAGGCTGCTCCTGCTGCGGAGTCTACTCGCATGAAGTCTGCCGTCAAGGCCTGGCTTCAGCAGGATGATTCCTTCGACAATTACTATGTTGGCTTAGGAACATACGATATCGCTTTAATGAAGAACCTGCTGCAAGATTCCTCCATTTCACCGCGGGAAGATTTGGTCAAGCACCAGGTTTTTGCGGGCATGGATAGAGTCATTCATTTGCGGCCAGGCTTTGGCTTCGGCATCAGTATGTCCTCCAAGCGAATAGCCAGCTATGAGTACGGCAATGGAGAGAACAAGAAAGCATGGCATACGGGGAACGGTATGACCTACTTATATAATGATGACATTACCCAATACAGCGACGGTTACTGGGCTACTGCAGACATGCTGCGATTGCCGGGCACGACCACAGACGGATCATCCAGTCCCTTGCGTGATTGGAAATATTACCTTAGTCCGAAATCATGGGTAGGCGGAGCCTCCCTCGACGGTCAGTATGGGGCTGCCGGGATGGAACTGGTTGTGGAGAAAAGCTCTTTAACAGGAAAGAAGTCATGGTTTGCCTTCGATAATGAAATCGTGGCGCTTGGTGCAGGCATTACGGGCGGGGATGGGCGTCAAGTGGAGACGATTGTCGATAACCGCAAAGTAAGTGAAGGTAGTGGGGCACTAACAGTAAATGGTACCGTTCTACCCATACAACCAGGGTGGTCGGAGAAGTTCTCTGACGTGTCATGGGCTCATTTAAATGGGAACGGAAAGGGGGATATTGGATACTATTTCCCGAAAGCAGCTATGCTTCAAGGCAAGCGCGAGGCCCGTACGGGAGCGTGGAAGGACGTCAATAACGGCGGCTCCGCATCACCAATTACGAGAGACTATGTCAGTCTTGCCTTCAATCATGGTACGAATCCGAATCTCGGATCCTATTCATATGTGCTGCTGCCGAATTATGATGCACAAGCGACCCTTCGCTACAGCCAAGCACCGGACATCACCGTGCTGAGCAATGGCACGAGCGTGCAGTCAGTTCGCGAGCATAAGCTGGGTATAACTGCGATCAATTATTGGTTGCCTGCGGTTGTGGACGGAATAGCGTCCAAGCAACCAGCCTCCGCACTGGTGAAGGAGACGGATTCGGAGCTGGTCATTGCCGTATCCGATCCAACCCAGAACCAATCGCAAGTCGTGATGGAATTGAATCGCAAGGGATGGAGGCTGGCATCGGCGGATTCAACGATTTCGGTGCAGACAGAGCCTTCGATTAAACTGACGGTGAATACTGCGGGAGCCAAGGGACGTACACATACTGTTCGTTTTACGAAATAGTGACCGGTTCGGTAGTGTAAACCGCAAGCATTCATAGAGCAAGTTGTAAGCAGCAACGAAGGTAACTATCGTATGCGCAAATCCAAAAGTCCTTGCGTACATCAAGCATCACTGATGTGTGTAGGGACTTTTTTCAATGCAACAAGGTGATAGGCAAAGAATTGGAAATATGAACGTTAAAGCAGATGGTAACACTCAAATCCACCACCTATTTAGGGATAACAGTTGAATAAGAATGCTACCTCCGACATCGTTTGCACAATTAAGAGTCGCCTCATCTGCCTTTCTATGCTTGACCTTAGCGCTGGGATAAAGTGTATGTTGTAAACAAGAAATATCGTCGGCAATCGGAAGAATGAGGGGACGAAATTTCTTAGCGTGTAATAACATCCTATTATTGAGGTGAGAGGGCATGAATGAAAAGCAGGTTGTTCGAATCGGAAGTAGAGTTCGTTTACGAAATATTACACTAGACGATATACATCAATTATACTCGTTCATATACGGTGAAGCGGCGCCGGAATGGAAGAAGTGGGGACGCTCCGTACTATCCTCTTGTGAGCAAGAGTTATGAAGAATATCAAGAAGAGATGGCGAGATTTATAGAGATGGACCCGAAGCCTACACCTGAAATGTTAATAGAAGTGAACGGCGAGATAATCGGCTTTGTGAGCTATTACTGGGAACACAAGCCATCCAATTGGCTGGAGATCGGCATTGTAATCTACAATCCACAGTATTGGAATGGAGGATACGGAACAGAAGCATTGCGTTTATGGATCGATCATTTATTTGCCGAACTCCCGCTCGTAAGAATCGGTCTGACGACCTGGTCCGGCAATGAGAGGATGATAAGAGTCGCCGAAAAGCTTGGCATGACATGCGAAGGGAGACTTCGAAAGTGCCGGTTATACAATGGGTTATATTACGATTCTATTCGTATGGGCATGCTGCGCGAAGAGTGGGAGCAACAGGGCTAAGCTCAGAATCGATCATTTTTCTAAAATGACATGGAAGGATTCAGGGTCAATGTCTTTTTTGAATCAAAGTATGCACTTTGTTTTGGATGATACTCGTGTATACTCAAGATATATGCTATTTGAGCGCATGAAATGTAGGCACTAATCTATGAAAGATGGGGGCTGTGAGATATGCCAGATAACTACAGTGTTTCACGTGGTACAACCGAGGAAGCTGAATATGTACGAAATAAACTGATCGAGTTCAATAAAAAGATTTTCCCAAATGTTAGATTTGAAGAGGTTCATCTTTGTGTTAAAAATGATACAGGCGAAATCATCGCCGGACTTAACGGTATCGTATGTTGGAATTGGATGGAGATCGATATTTTGTGGGTGGATGAAGGACATCGTGGAGAAGGCCACGGCGCGCAATTGCTGCAGGAAGCAGATCGCATCGCCAGAGAAAAGAACTGCACCTTCATAACCTTGAATACGTTCAGCTTTCAGGCGCCGGAATTTTACAAAAAGTATGGTTATGAAGCACTTGCAATTATTGAGGACGCGCCGATTGGCTATCGGCACCACTTCTATAAGAAGGATTTGCTAGCAAAATGAGAGGGCGTTAACGACAGAACCCTGATGCAAAGGACAAATCATAATGGAGCATGCGAAATTCCTGATAATTCCATTCGTTCATCGATTGCGAACATGCGGCACTACTAACTACGGTGTAATAATAAATCGACAATAGATTGGAGAATGGAACATGTCTTACATATATCGCAGTTTAACGATGGATGAGTGTGAACGAATCCAAGAAATTAATCCGTCTCAGTACATCAAAAGGGCATGGCGGGAAATAGATGGTGTACGTCAATTAATCGAAATCAATTATCAAGAGAATGATTGGCCTGATGGCTATGAGCATTACCTCTCGAAATTGAAACAAACCATCAATCAGGATGGCTGTGCGGTTGGCGTATTTGAGGATACGGGAAAATTGGTCGGATTCGGAACGATCAATCGAGAGATGTTTGGGCAAGCATACAAGTATGTACTGCTAGACTCTTTATTTATTTCTTTAGAGTATCGTAATAAGGGGATCGGCAAAGCATTATTTCGGACTTGTGCGGATACAGCGAGAGAATGGGGTGCAGATAAAATTTATATTTGCGCCGGCTCTGCTGAGGATACAATCGCATTCTACTTTGCATTGGGATGTAAGGAAGCAGCGGAAGTAAATGAAAAGCTGTATGAAAGCGACCCGAGAGATATGCAACTGGAGTATCATCTATCATCATAAATACGAATCCCTCCCGAGCTAAGGTTACAGATATGGATGCACGTTGAGCAGCATTACGAATTGAGCTGAGAGCGTATCGGACTCCTTCGTTCCGTTTGTTCGACCATTCGCATCAAGGTATGGTGCATCTCCTAATGGGTGGATTTTCGACATGCTTACATTAGAGCAATCTGAAACGGCAATCTGTCTCTCTGTTTCATGAGAGCAGATTGCCGCTTTTTTTATGATAAGAGTACAAGGGCATGGTCACTATTCAATTTACCCTGTTCACTATGCTAGCCTGTGAGTTCTTATTAGATTGATTGAGTAGGATTGAGTGCTGGAATCATGCATTTGCTAGTGTTGATCATGATGCGGTATGCTTAGATTAGAAATAAGATCCAAATACAACCCTAGGAATATATCGATCCTATTGAAGATTTAGAAAAATATCTATTAGCTTCTTGTTTTAACAGCTAAACCACTAAACGATATTGGCCCAACGATATCGGCTCTCGTATTTGCAGTACGGTTTTCTGCTGTGACTGTATAAACATGTGTGCCCGTTCTTACATTTCTATCTTCGGCCTGGAAGGTAACTACATAATTTTGTTCAGAACCGGCGGATTCGATTCCTTGCTGCGTATTGAAAATTTCTCTACCATCGCGGAATATGCGAAACAGGATTTGCGCAATTCCAGTCACACCTTTAATCCCTACGGTTGCTACCAAGTCTACGCGATTCGGTTGAGAGTTCATTGGAATTCGTATCGAGATTGTAGCGAGTCGAGTTCTTGCTCTCCGGATCGTAACTGCGTTTGCTGGGTTGAATCTACTGCGTGGCTGAACCGCAGCTTTATCGAGAATACGTGCCAAACCTATCAACTCCTTTTGTTTGATAGTAGTAAGATATGTTGAACAAAGAGAGAATGCTTGGACAATTTTGTGTGCGTTTTGGAAGAATAAGAGGAATACATGTAATGGATTTGGCGATATGGAATCATTTGAGGAGATATCACATGAGAACGATTAAGCTGGGCATGATTGGAAGCGGGCATGTGAGCAACCGCTATTTTGAACAAGCAGTAGGGCTGGAGGGCGTGCAATTTGTCGCTACTTATTCCAGACAATTGCAAAATGCAGAGAGGAAAGCGGCAGCGTACGGAATCCCTAGCTGGTATGATGATTATCTTGAAATGATGGATAAGGAGCAATTGGATGGTGTCGTCGTCACAACGCCTCATTCGGTACATGCGGAACCTGTATTCGCTGCACTTGAAAGAGGGCTTCATGTGCTGAATGAGAAGCCAATGGCAACCTCGCTGGAGGATTGTCGGCGTATGGTTGCTCTAGCGGAAGAGAAACAAGCGATATTGATGAACTTGCCATATGATTTGCATCCCGTCTATCTGACGGCTGCCGATTATATGAATGAACGATATAGGGAAGATTACCGGTGCGGAGGCGCAGTTGTCTCTGCCGGGGCCCTGGAGAGACAACTGGTATTATGATAAATCTATCGCGCATGGCGGAGCGGTTCTGGATTGCTTGGTATATCCACTTAGCCGCCTTATCGGCCTATTAGGGCCTGCCGTCAGTGTTATGGCAGAAGTGAATACACTGATACCAAATCGAATCGTCGGTGATGGCAAGATCGTGTCCAGTGACGTAGATGATAATGTAACGCTGATCCTGCAATTTGCCGGAGGACAGCATGCGGTTATTCGCTCCTTATGGGGGATGGCATTTAAGCAGAATAATACGATCATTTACGGCCGCAAGGGGACGATAGCATTGAATGACAGCGGTTATCCGCTTGTGATTCATTCCCCCGATCAAGTAATTGCAGGTGCGGAGCAAGTGAGTTGGCGAGGACTTGAAAATTGTTATCTCCCACGAGGCGAATTCGCAATGCATCAAGGTGAAAGTGTAATCGAATACTTTGCCCATTGCCTTCGCACAGGAGAACAGCCTATTCAATCCGCGAAGCAGCAGCTGCATGTCCACGAGATTATGTTCGGCGCTTATCGTTCCGCAGAATCCGGACAGCGGTATCAGTTGACTACAAGCTTTACTCCGTGGAGCAAATTAGATCCTGCATTATTTGATACCCATAACGGCTATTTATAAATATACATACGGAAACAGCGGTTAGCATCATGTGGAGCGGTCTGTATACGAATAAAAGGGGGAAGAAGAGCGCTACACAACGTTGAAGACGGTAGAGGGATTAAGTCAGGCACAATTGGATTACGTGATGGATCCACACAGCAATTCCATTGGAGCGTTGCTATATCATATGGCTGCTGATTCCATGTGTTTAAGGATGAAATTAATCACCGCGGGCAGATGAGATTCATAAAAAAGAGACTCCCTCAGAATTTGTAGCTGGCAGCGATCACGTATATGATCGTGTAGTAAATCTTCTACCTGCAGGGAGATCTAATGATTGGAGAGTCATACATGAGCAGCAATTATACAATCGAGCTAAGAATACCTACTGTACTTGAGTATGAAAAAATATGCAGTGCAGTCGGATGGAAAGAGTATATGAACTTTGATGTGGTCGAGGAATCGCTCCGCAATTCTCTGTTTGGCGTCGTTGTGCGTGATGACGAAGAGATTGTGGGGATGGGAAGAGTTGTAGGGGACGGCCAGATTTATTTTTATATCCAGGATATCGCTGTAGCTCCTGAGCATCAGGGTAATGGAGTCGGTAAACTGATTATGGAGACGATCAAAGCCTATCTGGAAGAAGCGGCACCAGATAAATCGTTCGTCGGATTATTTGCTTCGAAAGGGAAAGAAAATTTCTACGAGCGATACGGCTTCCATAACCATGATGGGATGACGGGGATGTTCGGCGTGATTCACAATCGTAAGTTGCAATAATAACTGACTAACATGCCCCGGAGTGAGGGCATGTTTTTTTATGCGCATTCCTATCCGCATCTCAACTTCCGGTTTATGAGTAGAAGAGCTAGGTGCAGTTCATACTTCCTTCGGATATCTTTTTTTCGTTTCCTCTTGATGCATGACGCAGAGAAGGTTATGATGGAAATCACGGAAAACAAATTGTTTTAAATGTTTTCCGCGCCAGTTTCTTTACATCATTTTCAAGGAGAGAGTAGAATGGGGAAAACATTGAAAGGTCTTATGCTGTTCACGGATATTGGATTTATTGTCTATTGGACGATTACGTTCATGGGATGGATTCCGAAAGAGTATCTCTATCAAGATTACAGCAATGAACTGCTCGTAGCATGGAATATGTCTTTCATTCCTCTGGACTTGTTCATATCGGTGACCGGTATTTTAAGTATTTACTACTATCACAACAAGAAGCCAGCTTGGTCAGCGCTATGCTTCACATCGTTGCTCCTTACTTCCTGTTCGGGGTTACAAGCTATCGCATTCTGGTCTATTCGGCAAGATTTCGATATGATGTGGTGGACACCGAACCTGTTTCTTCTCATCTATCCACTATTCTTTTTGGCGAAAGCAATGAAAAGGGAGCGCAATTGTTATGCATGATCGTATCGCAGGAGCTGCGATTGAAGAGATTAAAATTCGAGGCTTGAAGTTTGCCATCCGCGATGTAGCAAGCAGGCTTGGAATTAGCACGAAGACATTGTATCAGCATTTTGAATCCAAGGAACAACTCATTACGTGCTTAATTGAGCGATCGATTCAAGAGATGAGAGATTCTGAAGCGCGTATGATGCGAGATGAATCCTTATCGATTGTACAAAAGCTTGAGCAAGCCCTGATGATGCTTCCGAGCGCGTTTGCGTTTACGGACATCCGTACACTGGACGAGTTGAAGAAGCTGTATCCTGAACAATGGAAGCTTGTAGATGCCTATGTCCAAGAAGGCTGGGACAATATCCGATTACTGATAGAAGAGGGCATCCAAGTGCAAGTCATTCGTCTATTCGATATGGAGTTATTCATTGACATGTACATAGGCGCGCTATATCAATTGATGGATCGTAGGACAAGAGAAGGAAATCAGTTGTCATTAGACGAAGCGCTGCGAAGAACCGTAGATATGCTCATGTACGGAGTAATAGAGAAATAGTGCGGAGAACAGGCAGCTCTTGCAGGAGGACGTTGAATACGTCGAACTGTGAGAGGTTGCTTTTTTTATTAGCTGCTTCACTCATACTCATGGTCGCTTTTTACTCATACGTTTGGGAAAAGGAGCGTCTTGCACAGTCGTTTCCAATATTATGAATTTACGTTATACTTAATGGTAATGAAGTTAGCTATTCTCCGACCGTATTGTGATTCGACAGGACAGGTGAACACGAAGCCCGGTGCATATAGAAAACTATTTTCCTCCCAATTATACATATATTAATTCGTTTCGAATAACTAAGTAGCCTTCATGAATGGGAACAGATGCCATTGTCTCTACTCGTGAAGGTTTTCTTTTCTCATAACCCAACATATTTCATATCAAGCAGCAGAGAAAGTACGAATCAAGATGGAAATGGAGGCGTCAGATGTCAACCATTTTTCAAACCGAGAGATTAGTCATGAAGCAGATTGATGAAGTCCATGCCGAACAAGTGTTGGACTACATGGTACGAAATCAGGAATTTTTGTCAGCGTGGGAGATTAAGAGAGAGCCAGTCTTCTATACGATGGAGTGGCAAACAAAAGTGCTGCGAGAAGAACGCATTCAATATGAGAGAGGGCACTTGTTCAAACTATGGATATATGAACTAGACGATACGGAGCGAATTATTGGCTCTATAGCACTTAGCAATATTATTAGAGGGGCATTTCAATCCTGCCATCTAGGTTATAAGCTCGATAAGGATTTGCAAGGAAGAGGGTACATATCCGAAGCGTTGAGCTTGATGATTGCAATCGCATTTCGTGATATGGAGCTCCATCGTATCGAAGCCAACATCATGCCGCATAACAAGGCTTCACTTCGAGTAGTGGAGAAGCAGGGATTTCAATTCGAGGGATTAGCCAAGAAATATCTTAAAATTAATGGGAAATGGGAAGACCACATCCATATGGTGTTGTTGAATGAGGAGATGGAGTAGGGAATGAAGATTGGGCTTGTGAGACATTTTCCCGTTCAGTGCAAACCGGAGAAGAAGTGGATGAGCTCCGCGGATTTCAATCATTGGGTTGAGCAATATGATCAAGCAGAGGTCATCCTTGCTGATCCCCCAAATGACAACACAGTGTGGGATCTGTGTGTGTCTAGTGATTTATCAAGAGCAGTGGCAACCGCTGAGCATATTTATAAAGGCAGGATTATCACAACCCATCGTCTTCGAGAGATTGGAATGCGTTCCGTGTTGCAATCGAACGTCAAGCTGCCGCACAGTGTATGGTTGATCTTGTCACGATTGGCATGGCTATTCTCTCACCCATCACAAGAGGAGACGAAGAGGCAAACGTTAACAAGGGTTAGAGAAGTTATCGATTGGATTGAAGCGGAAAATCAGTCGAATGTCCTTGTCGTATGTCATGGGGCATTGATGAAGGTTGTGCATAAAGAACTTGTCCGAAGGGATTTCAATGGGAAAGCGGAATGGAGGCCCCAAAACGGGAAACTGTATGTATATGTTAAGGGTTAGGGCAGATTGGAAGCTGTAGAAAAGGCAGTTGTCCTTGAAATGCAATAATGAAGATAAATGTAAAATCAGAAAATGAGTGATCAATAAGATACTAGGTTTGCTTTGGTAAAGATGAAAGTATCGCAATATAGAGGAGCTATGACGTGTTGAATGAGAAAGGTTCCCTGATGGATCTCGTTTTAGATAAGCCATTTGCTTATAAACTGAGTGTGATGTTGGAAAGTAGATTAATTGGTTATAAGCATTTTTATCTGTTTTGTGATGAAATCATTGACGTCTATACGAAGCCGCCGTATTGGATCACTCAATTAGCAGTAACAAAGTACCAGGCAAGTGCGATTAGTATTGTGAATCATTACATTTATTCCGAACCATTTATTGAAATTGATCCTAAGCTCTACGATCAGTACATTGCATGTTTATATCTCAGATATGCAAGAAATGAATTATCATGGGCTTCTTTCTTGTGGCAATCAGGAGAGTATTCGGATGGAACAGGAAGCGTAAAGGAACCATGTGAGTATTTTTATGATTTGTTGAATGAATTTGAAGAATCGGAATACAGCAGTGAATTGGAGAAACGCCAATTATGCGAAGTAGTTGAGATATTCGGAAGTGACATAGATGCTATGAATCCAATTTATCAAATGTTCAAGGGTTACTATAAAAAATATGTGAATCGTAATCTCTTATTACCTAGGAAATAAACGCTGGAAATGACCCAGCATGACTGTCTCTGAATTGTAATCGAATCAACGATTGTTAATAATTTATGCGGATGATGACGTGAATAGATATACCGGAGCATACAAGGAACCGAGATAAGAGTGTATAAATGAATCCCATCAGAAGTAGCCAAGGAGGAAAAAAGGTGGGCAAAGACAAAGCGTTACTTATCATTGATGTTCAAATGGCGATGTTCGACGAATCTGATCCGGTACATGATGGTGAGGGGCTAATAGAGACACTCCGTCGAGTGATTGCAGAAGCGCGTGCAGCAGGAGTGCCTGTCATTTATGTGCAGCATAATGAAGATGAAGGGACACCACTAGAGCCTGGTCAAGCAGGATGGGAAATTCATCATGCCATTAAACCGGAAGCTCACGATATTGTGATTCAAAAAAGCAAGCCGGATTCTTTCAATGGGACAACGTTGAAGCAGGATCTGGATGATAGAGGCATTCGTGAATTAATCATTGCAGGCATGCAGACCGATGTGTGCGTGGATACGACATGCCGCTGTGGGTACAGCCATGGATATAAGATTACGCTATTGAGCGATGCCCATCGTACATGGCCGAGTAGTGGGCTGACAGCCGATCAGATCATTGCACATCACAATGCTGTACTTCGATTGTTTGCAGATGTGAAAGAAAGCAAGTATGCCTTCGGATCGAATTTGGGGTCGGAGTCAGTTTCTAGTTCTGAATGACACATTCAAAAATGTGCCTGTGAAGTAAATAGAAGGTGAGGTGACTTGATGGGGAAGGAACATTTCATCATAACGGGAACATCCAGAGGAATCGGAGAGCAGCTTGCACAGCAAATCCTTGAAGAAGGGAATCTATATGGTATTTCTAGAAGTAAATCCGACAAGTTAGAACGATTTGCTCACTTTAAAACATGTTCAATTTGACTTGAGATGTACCTTAGAAATTGATAAAATTCTGAACCAAATTTTTAGCCATATTGATATCGAACATGCTGATATGATCTGTCTGGTTAATAATGCAGCGATGCTTGAACCCCTCAAAACTATCGATTCATGCACTCCAGAAGAAATAATGGATAGTGTGCAAATCAGTTTAATCGCACCCATGATGTTAGTATCAAGTTTTATTCAAATTACACATCCATACGCAATGAAACGTAGAGTCATAAATATATCCTCAGGTTCAGCGGTATATCCGGCGCCAGGTATGAGTGTCTACTGTACGGCAAAAGCCGGAATGAATATGTTCACGCAATGTGTTGGCTCAGAACAGAGGATGTTGGACAATCCGGTTGAAATAGTAGCGATTGATCCAGGAATGGTGGATACCGAATTACAAGCTGTTGCAAGAGGGAAGACAAATGAACAATTTGCGACTTCCGTATTTTTTAAGGAAGCGTATGAGACTAGGGAGCTTCGGACAGCAGAAGAGGTGGGGAATGCCATCCTGCGAATTATTCGGACAAACGAACGGACTGGAGGAGTTGTCAGTATCTAGTGCTTCACGTCTCTTTAAACATTGAATATGGAGGGATGGCTCTGCAGACCTTTTTTCGTTATAACTGGACGGTTCGAGAACAATGGTATCAATGGTGTGAAGATATCCCCTACGAGGAACTGGTTCACCCGCGAATAGGTGGAGTCGGCGGTTTATTGCCCACGCTGTTTCATGTGGTTGTCGTGGAGTGGAGCTGGATTCGTGTACTGCAAGGAAAGAAGGACTTCGAAGAAGGATTCGAGAAGTACAATACGTTTGAGAAAATCATTCAACTAGATGAACAGTTTCGGCCCGAAGTAGAAGAATTTGTTCGCTCATGGAATGACAGCATGGAGACACGTCCTTTTTATGATCAGCGTCCAGACGGCAATGTACTTGTGTATGCTTGGGGAGAAGTGATGCGGCATACCATAGCCCATCACATTCACCATGTCGGACAACTATCGGTCTGGGCAAGGGAAGTTGGGAAGCAGCCAGTATCGGCTAATATGATTCGAAAAAATCTTATGCAACCAAACATGACCGTGGATCAACTGTAAAATAGATATTCTTTCTACAGCAATGGGACGAAGAAAGAACAGCCGTTTCCAACTTTAGATACTGTACGAAGCTATAGAGCTATAGCTATAGCATCAACAAAATAAGTAAGGTGAGTGAAGACAATCCCAATCGAGGCATTCGATGGGCTTGTCTTTTTTATTGATACAGCGCAGCATTGATCTCTGTTTGAATGTTTCCCATGGGAAAAATAATTTACTATGTACAAAAGTTTTGTGTAAATATATAATCATAGATGTATCCGGATATACGAACTAAGAAGGAGATGATCGCATGAATGTATTTACATTGCCAGAACTTCCGTATGCATACGATGAGCTGGAGCCTCATCTGGATGCAAGAACGATGGAGATCCACCATGGGAAGCACCATGCCACTTATGTGGCTAATTTAAATAAGGCGTTGGAAGGTCAGACGCAATTTGCAAATGCTTCGGTTGAAGCATTGATCAGTAACTTGAACGATGTACCGGAAGAAATACGTGCTGCGGTTCGCAACCAAGGCGGGGGACATTACGGGCACAGCTTATATTGGTCGATTATGAGTCCTACCGGCGGGGGCAATCCATATGGAGACATCGCGAAAGGGATCGAGAAGCACTTCGGCAGCTTCGAACAGATGAAGGATGACCTGACGAAGGCGGCAATCAGCCGATTCGGATCTGGCTGGGGCTGGCTCGTCGTGAACGGAGATAAGCTTGAGGTGATGAGTACACCGAATCAGGACACACCACTAATGGAGAACAAAACGCCTATTCTGGTGGTGGATGTGTGGGAGCATGCTTACTATCTGCAGTACCAGAATCGGAGACCGGACTTCGTGTCCTCCTGGTGGAATGTAGTGGATTGGGAAGAAGTGAACCGCCGCTATAATGAAGCCGTACGTTAACAACAATACGATGTGCGTAAACTTTGCGGAAGCAGGACGCTGCTTTTGCAAGGTGTGGGCTGCATCTCAGCGATGGAATAAACGGCGGTTGTCGTTATGAAATGTAAGGGAAGGAGCATGCGCATGAGTATGAGCCTAAATAGGAGGGCAGTAAGTCTTCCCGGCCAAGAGAGCACATCCAGAGAACAGGTACTGTTCTGGCTGAAAAAGCTTCGTAGCGTTACGGTTCAGGATCTAATTGATCGGATGGATGTGACAGGTGTTGCCATACGGCGATACATTACGGAACTGCAAGAAGAGGGGAAGATCGTAACGAAGGTGCAGCGTCATCAGGTTGGCAGACCGACGCATTATTATCAACTGACCGATTCTGCTGCAGAGCTGTATCCACGTCAATATGATGAACTCGCGACTGAACTGTTCGATGAGCTAGTGACGCTGTATGGGGAAGCGGGAGTAGCTCTGTTCTTCGAACAGAGAAGCATTAGGCTGAAGCGACGATATGAGGGTGCAATTACGGGAGAGACGACGCTGGAGGAGCATCTGGAGGCGCTC
>NZ_JMDX01000137.1:0-16573 GCF_000935845.1 Paenibacillus sp. E194 | reverse complement strand
ACATTCATCATCCGGTAAGCCAAGAACTGTTCGAGGGACTAAAAGAGGCTGCCAGACAAAACGGAACCTCTGTCAAGACAGTATGCTTCACCGCCTACGTAAGCATGCTGCGCATGATTTCGTACGAAAGTGACATTGTAGTCGGGCTGGTGGAGAATAACCGTCCGATATGTGAAGACGGAGATCGGATGCTGGGCTGCTTCCTGAACACGGTTCCATTCCGCATGTCGGTGATGAAAGAAGGAGCAACGTGGGAAACGGTCATACAGAGCGTGAACCGGAAACTGCAAGATTTGAAGAAGTACGGCCGTCTGCCTTTATTTGAAATCGTCAAGGCGATTGGCGAAAATCCGTCGGGGCAAAATCCGATATTCGATGCCATGTTCAACTTCATTGATTTTCATGTGTATGATCAGGCGGATCAAATGGAACAGTATGCTCCGGAACAGGAGCAGCTGCTGGAAGTGGGCGGGTATGAGAATACGAATACACTGTTTGATTTCAATATTTCGACGACATTCGATCGGATGACGGTACTGTTGAATTACCAAAGCCACATTTTATCGGAGGAGTGGGCAGAACGACTGATCGGGTACTATTTCAGCATATTGCACGAGATCGTGGAGCATCCTGCTGCTCGGATCGATAAAGGGGAACTGCTGGCGCCGGAGGAAAGAGATCGATTATTGAACGTATTCAACGCAACATATTCCGTCTACCCACGAGAGAAGACGATTCATGAATTGTTTGCGGAACAGGCGGAACGGACGCCGGAGCGAACGGCGATTGTGTTCGGCGATCAGCAGATGACATACAGGGAACTGAATGAACGGACGAATCAGATGGCCCGGAAGTTGAAAAGACAAGGCGTGCAGCCGGATGACATTGTAGCCGTTATAGCAGAGCGATCGTTGGAAATGATCGTTGGAATATTTTCTATATTGAAGGCCGGAGGCGCGTATTTGCCGATTGACCCAGATTTTCCGGAAGAACGGATTCGCTATATGCTGGAGGACTCGGGTGCATCATTGCTGCTTGTTCAATCGCGGTTGAAGGAACGGGCGAGCAAGGAGGAGGCCGGATTATCGTTCCAGTTAGCAGATGCTGTTACTTTTAGCGGCAAGGTGATGGATTTGACCTTGGACATCTTGGGAGAAAACGACGAAGAGGCTGATAGTCCAACGCACTTCGCTGCGGAGTCCCATCAATTAGCTTATGTCATCTATACGTCTGGTTCGACTGGCAAACCGAAGGGTGTCATGATTGAGCATCATTCGCTGGTAAACCGTTTGAAGTGGATGCAGAAGCGATATCCGCTTAGCGGGACGGATGTTATCCTGCAAAAGACGCCATTTACCTTTGATGTTTCCGTATGGGAACTGTTTTGGTGGGCGTTGGAAGGCGCTCAGCTTTGTCTGCTTGAACCGGGCGGAGAAAAAGACCCAGGCTTGATTGCAACGGCGATTCGAAAACATCAGGTGACGACCATGCATTTTGTGCCGTCGATGATGCATGCATTTTTGGAATATATGGAGATGCACCGCGAGACTGCATCCTTGTCCTCTTTAAAGCAAGTGTTTGCCAGCGGGGAAGCGCTGCACGTTTCGCATGTGCAACGATTCCACCAGTTGTTGGGCCAAACAAACGGAACGCATCTTGCGAACCTGTACGGCCCGACAGAAGCGACGATCGATGTGACTTATTTCGATTGCGCGCCGGAAGCGAATTGGACAAGCGTACCGATCGGCAGACCAATCGATAATACGCGGATGTATATATTGGACGAACAGATGCGTTTGCAGCCGCTTGGAGTTCCAGGCGAGTTGTTCATCGCCGGGGCTGGTTTGGCCCGAGGGTATTTAAATAAACCAGAGTTGACGGATGAGCGGTTCGTAGCCGATCCATTCAGCTCCAGTGGGCTTATGTACCGTACGGGAGATCTGGGTAGATGGCTGCCTGATGGCAATATCGAATACTTGGGCAGGATTGACCATCAGGTGAAAATTCGCGGGTATCGGATCGAATTAGGCGAAATTGAAACGCAGTTGCTGCGGCATGAGCAAATAATCGAGACGGTTGTAACGGTACAACAGCATGAAACGGCCGAAAATGCGAGTCTCTGCGCTTACGTGGTTTCCAAAACAGAACTGGATCCGAGCGAACTGCGTCGTTTCTTAACGAGTCAATTGCCGAGTTATATGATTCCGACGCATTTTGTTTATTTAAAAAATTACCGATTACACCGAACGGGAAAATCGACCGCAAAGCGTTGCCGATGCCGGATGCGATCCAAACCCGCGATGAATATGTTCCACCGAGAAACGAGACGGAAGAGCATCTCGCCCAAGTGTGGGAGGCGGTTCTCGGCATAGATCGCGTAGGGATCTTAGACAATTTTTTTGCCCGGGGCGGGGATTCTATCAAGGCAATACAAATCGCATCGCGACTGCAAGTGTATCAATTGAAAATGGAAGTTCGGGATTTATTCCAAAATCCTACAATAAGCGAGCTTAGCAAGTATATCAAGAAACAAGCAACGGTTATCGATCAAGGCCCTGTGGAAGGAGAAATCAAGCTTACTCCTATTCAAAAATGGTTTTTTGGGCAGCAGTTTACCGATATGCATCATTTCAACCAGTCTGTAATCTTGCACAATGAATCTCATTTCGGAGAAGAGCGGATTCGGAACGTGCTGTTGGCGGTTGTAGAGCATCACGATATACTTCGATCCTATTTTATGGAAGAAAATCATCGTCAATTTGTTTACCGAGCGGATGCGCCGGAAAAATTGGAATTCCGAGTTATAGACATGACCAATGAAGAAGCTGCCCTCGATAGAATTCAAGAAGAAGCAAACTTGATTCAATCAAGCATGGATTTGAACAGAGGCCCACTGTTGAAGACCGCATTGTTTAGGACTCGTCGCGGCGATTATTTACTGCTTGTAATTCATCATTTAGCAGTTGATGGTATATCTTGGCGCATTTTATTAGATGATCTTCGCTTGGCGTATAACCAGATTGAGAATCAGGAGCCGATTGTATTGTCGGCCAAAACCCACTCCTTTCAAGAATGGTCTGAACGCCTGCATGTATATGCCGGCAGCAAGACATTGCTTCAAGAAATTCCTTATTGGAGCAGAGTGGAACAGATGGAAATTGCTGAACTGCCCGAAGATTACGCAATCGCAGAAGATGTAGTGAAAGACAATATGGAATTGACATTTTCGATTTCCAAGGCGGAAACGGAGCATTTATTAAAAGATGTCCATCGGGCCTATCATACCGAAATGAATGATATTTTGTTGACGGGGTTGGGCCTTACTTTGAAAGATTGGACCGGACAAAATCATGTACTTTGCAATTTGGAGGGTCATGGAAGAGAAAGCTTTGACGAGCAATTGGATGTGACCCGAACGATGGGCTGGTTTACGTCGATGTATCCGGTTGTGTTGGATATGGCAAGAGCAGACGATTTGTCTTACTTAATCAAATTCACAAAGGAAACGCTGCGCGCCATACCTCAAAAGGGGATTGGGTATGGAATTCTCAAGTATATAACACCTGAGAAATACAAGCCGGACATTCATTTTCAGTTAAAACCGCAAGTTTGCTTTAACTATTTAGGTCAATTTGACCAAGATATCCAAAGTGATTCGTTCTCCGTTATTAGCGGCGAATTATCCGGACCTAGCATTAGTTCCAAGATGGAGAGGCTGCATAAGCTTGATATTGTAGCCATGGTAGTATGCGGGCAGCTGCATATCCGCTTTGGCTACAACCGATTCATGTATCGGCAGCAAACCATCGCAAATCTGGCGGAGCAATACAAGCGCCATTTGATTCGGATTATGGAACATTGCCTCAACAAAAAGGAAAGGGAATCCACTCCTACCGATTTGGGATACGGAAAACTTTCTATCGATCAATTTGACAAATTAAAGAGCTCGTTAGCGAGTAAATTGAAAATTAAGAGCTAGGTGGTGAGTTTGTGGTAGAGATTCAAAAAATGTACCGGCTAACACCGTTGCAGGAGGGAATGCTGTTTCATTTTTTGCTCAACGAAGATACTTCACAGTATTATGAACAGTTTCACTTTCGAATAAACGGCCCAGTCAATATAACATTTTTCGAACAAAGCTTGAACGAGATTATGAAAAGGCATGACGTTTTGCGAACCGTATTCGTCTATGAAGATTTGGAGGATCCACTGCAAATTGTTCTAAAAGAGCGGCAAGCATCTTTTAATTATATAAATATTTTGCATTTACCGGAAAAGGAACAGGAACGATTTGTCGAGCAGTTTAAAGAACAGCATAAAAATGAAGGTTTTCATATATCGGAAGACGTTTTGATTAAGTTGGCCCTTATCCAGATCAAACCGGATTCGTTCCATATGATATGGAGTTTTCACCATATTATAATGGACGGTTGGTGTTTAGGGATTGTCATGAATGATTTCATCGCATTTTATCGTTCACTTGAAAATGGAAAAGAGCCTAAGTTGGGATCACCTTTTCCTTTCAGCGATTATATTCGTTGGCTGGACGAACAGGACGCAGAAGCAGCCGAGCAATACTGGGAAGCTTATTTGCAAGGATACCAGCAACTGGCTTCATTGCCTCAAAAATCGCAGCAGCAAACAGATGCATATGATCATCGGGAAGCCATATTATCGTTTGATGAGAAGATGACGCAGGAGTTGCTGCAAATTGCGGAACGGTATCATGTTACGGTAAATACCATTTTTCAGACGGCGTGGGCCTTGTTGTTAGCCCGTTACAATCAAGCGGATGATGTTGTCTTTGGCGCCGTAGTATCAGGAAGGCAAGCAGATGTTACGGGAATTGAAAATATGGTGGGATTATTTATTAATACCATTCCGGTGCGCGTTCAATTCAAGGATAATATGTCATTCTCGGAATTATTGCAGCAGGTGCAAGAGAGCGCACTTTCTTCCACGGCCTACGACTACCTTTCGTTGGCAACCGTGCAGCGCGTTTCCACGCTAAAAAATAACTTGCTGAATCATGTGATTGCATTTGAAAATTACCCGCTGCAAGATCAGTTGTCAGAGACAAATGATAATGCCGGGTTGGATTTCTCGATTGAGACCGTCACGATATTCGAAAAAACGAACTACGATATCAATATTATTGTCACGATGGGTACATCGTTGGCAGTCAAGTTTGTATACAATGCTGCTGTATATGATGAAAAGATGATCGAAAATATGACCACGCATTTGAAAAGCATTTTTTCATCTATAGCAAAATGGCCGGATATGAAATTGCAACATATCGATATGCTGACGGAAGCTGAAAAAGCGCGCATCCTAGTAGATTTTAATGATACCGAAGCCGCTTATCCGGAAGCGAAGACGATTCATGGGCTGTTTGAGGAGCAGGTGGAGAAGACGCCGGAGCAGGTGGCGGCGGTGTTCGGAGAGGAGCGATTGACGTACCGGGGGCTGAACGAACGAGCCGAGCAACTGGCGCGGGCGCTAAGGCAGCTGGGCGTGCAGCCAGACGATCTCGTTGGTCTGCTGACAGAACGTTCTTTGGATATGATGGTAGGCATTTTGGGGATTTTGAAAGCCGGAGGCGCGTATGTGCCGCTCGACCCGGATTATCCGGAGGAACGGATTCGGTACATGCTGGAGGATTGCGGAACGAAGCTGCTCGTGACGCAGAAGAAGCTGACGGAGCTCGCCGGATTATTCGCCGGAACAATACTTTATGTGGAAGACGAGCTAGTAGACGAGCTGGGCGCGGTTTCCACGGCTAATCCGGTTAAGGTGGAGATGGTCGCTGAAGAGCGGAACGTTCGAGCAGACCATTTAGCGTACGTCATATATACGTCAGGTACGACCGGGAAGCCGAAAGGAGTGCTGATCGAGCACCGTCAGGTCGTGCGGCTGCTGTTCACGGATCGGTCACGCTTTGACTTTGGTGACACAGATGTATGGACGCTGTTCCATTCGTACTGCTTTGACTTCTCCGTGTGGGAGATGTACGGGGCACTGCTGTATGGAGGCAAACTGGTCATCATCCCGAAGCAGACGGCGCAGGATCCGGCTGCCTATTTGCAGGTATTGAAGCAGGAGCAGGTCACGATCGTGAATCAGACGCCGACTGCCTTCTATCATCTAGCGGACGAAGAATTGCGGTACGCGGACAAGCGGCTTAGCGTCAGGAAAGTGATCTTCGGAGGAGAAGCATTGGAGCCTCTGCAGTTGAAGGGATTCCACGAGAAGTATCCAGAGACGCAGCTGATCAATATGTACGGCATTACGGAAACGACGGTACACGTCACATACAAAGAATTGACGGCGGACGATATCGGGCTAAGCAAGAGCAACATCGGATCCCCGATTCCGACGTTAACGGCGTATGTGCTGGATGCGGCGCGGCAACCGGTGCCGATTGGCATCCCGGGCGAGCTGTATGTGGGCGGAGCCGGCGTGGCGAGAGGGTATCTGAATCGTCCGGAACTGACGGCCGAGCGGTTTGTGGCGAATCCGTTTATTGCGGGCGAGCGCGTATACCGAACTGGGGATTTGGCGCGGTGGCTGCCGGACGGGAACCTGGAGTATTTGGGCCGGATCGATCACCAGGTGAAGATTCGTGGTTACCGGATCGAGCTAGGGGAAATCGAGACGCAGCTGCTGAGGCACGAGCAGGTAAAGGAAACGATCGTGCTGGCTCGCAAGAGCCCTGCTGGAGACTCGTATTTGTGCGCCTATGTGGTCGTAAGTCAAGAAGAGGGAGTGCCGAGCGAACTGGATGTTACGGAGCTGCGCCGTTACTTGGGGCATCACTTGCCTAGCTATATGATTCCGTCGTTCTTCGTAGCGCTGGAGCGGATGCCGCTGACGTCGAACGGAAAGATCGACCGTCAGGCGCTGCCATCGCCGGAAGGGCACGCGGTAACGGGCGTAGAGTATGTGGCGCCTCGAACCGAGCAGGAAGCACAGTTGGCGGAGGTGTGGCAGCGGGTGCTGGGCCTCGATCGAGTCGGGGTGAGAGACAACTTCTTCGATATCGGAGGAGATTCTATCAAAGGCATTCGGCTGGTTGTTGCCATAAATCAGTCGTTGGATATTCAAATGCACATGATCGATTTGTATAAGCACCCTGATATTAGCTCGCTTGTCGACCATATTGGACGATTGGAATCGGATATATCCAGTCAAGCGTGGACGGAAGCGCAAGAAGGCGTGGAGCGGTTAAAGCAACAGTTGATGGAGCAAGGAGAACTGTTCTCAGAATTGGAGATAGAGGATATTTATCCGATGAGCGATATCCAGCAGGGCATGGTGTATTATTCGATGGCTCATCCGGATGACGCCGTATACCACGACCAATTTATTTATCAGATCCGGGAAACCGATTTTGAACCGAATCTACTAAACCGGGCGCTGGACTTGCTGGTTCAGAAACATTCGATACTGCGCTGCAGCTTTCATCTACAGCAGGCTCCAGGATGGGTTCAAGCGGTGCATAAAGAGGTGGAGCTTCCTGTCGAGTTATTTGATTTGCGTGATCGTAGCCGCAGGCAGCAAGAACAGTTTATACGCGAGCAGATGGAAGCGGATCGGAACCGGCCGTTCCTACTCGATCAGGCTCCGCTGTGGCGTATCAAAGTATGCATGTTGAGCGACAGTCAGTTAGCACTTTGTTTTATTTTCCATCATGCGATTTTGGATGGCTGGAGCGTAGCTTCCTTCATTACCGAACTGATGAATGTCTATGTCCGACTGAAAGAGGAGCGCAGCTTCACGCCTGAGCCGTTGGCCAACAGCTACAAGGCGTACATAGTGGATCAGATCGCGCTTAAGAAAGAGGAAGACATTATAGAATACTGGAGATCGGAATTGGACGGCTACAAACGGTTGCAGCTCCCTGATGTTACGTTGGCGGGAACGTCTAGCGGGCGATCAGAGCGGGTCCGAATTCACCATCCAGTAAATAGAGAGCTATTCGAAAGGTTGCAAGAATTGGCAAGGAAGCATGACACTTCTGTCAAAACGGTTTGCTTCGCCGCGTACATAAATATGCTGCGCATGATTACATACGAAAGCGATATTGTGGTCGGGATCGTAGAGAACAACCGTCCTTTATGCGAAGACGGGGATCGGATGCTGGGCTGTTTCCTTAATACGGTTCCATTCCGGTTGGTGATGGATGAGAGGGCGACGTGGAATACGATTATTGGGGACGTGAAGCGGAAACTGCAAGATTTGAAGAAACACGGTCGCTTACCTTTATTTGATATCGTGAAAGCGATTGGCGAAAATCCGTCAGGTCAAAATCCGATATTCGACGTTTTGTTCAATTTCGTCGACTTCCATGTCTATAATTCGGAGGAACAAAAAGAGCGGTTTGCGCCGGATGCCGAGCAACTGTTGGATGTGGGAGCGTACGAAAATACGAACACGCTGTTCGACTTTAGTATTTCTACGACATTTGGTCAGATGGACGTACTGGTTAACTGCCAAAGCAGCGCTTTTCCGGAAGAGTGGGCTCAAAGACTGATCGGTTATTATTTCAACATCCTGCAAGACATGGTGGAACTGCCTGATAACAGTATTGATAAAGGAAGGCTGTTAGCAGCAGAGGAAAGAAAACGTTTATTGATCGGGTTTAATAATACGGAAGCTGTCTATCCGCGAGGAAAGACCATCCACGAGCTGTTTGCCGAGCAGGCGAAGAAGACGCCGAATCAGGCTGCGGTAGTATGTAAGGAACAATATTTGACGTACCGTGAACTGGACGAGCAGGCAGATCGATTGGCACGTGTACTGAAAGAGCGGGACGTACGGCCGGATGGAATCGTAGGACTTATGGCAGAAAGTTCCCTTGAAATAGTCGTGGGCATTTTGGGCGTATTGAAAGCCGGTGGAGCGTACTTGCCGATTGATCCGGAATATCCGGAAGAGCGCATCCGTTACATGCTGGAAGACTCAGGTGCTTCAATGTTGCTCATTCAGCCGCATTTGAAGGAGCGAATGTACGATTGGATCGGCCAACCGTCTGGATTGGCGAAATCAAATTCGTACCAACTGCTGGAGCTGAGTCTGGAACGTTCGGATGAAAATGAATGGTACGGACGTGAAGGTGAACGCGAAGCCGCAGCGGCGGGTATATCGCTTGAGCCGTCTGAATCTACTGCGGGCCCGCATCATTTGGCATATGTCATCTATACGTCAGGCTCAACTGGGAAACCAAAAGGAGTTATGGTCGAGCACCAATCCTTGGTCAATTTGAGTGTGTGGCATAAACAATTTTATGAGGTGACGGAAGCGGATCGCAGTGCGAAGTATGCGTCGTGGGCGTTCGACGCCTCGGTATGGGAGCTGTTCCCGTACCTGATATCGGGCGCAACCGTGCATATCCTTCCCGAGGAACTTCGGTTGGATATTCGCGCTTTGAACGATTATTATCACGGCAACGACATTACAATTGCGTGGCTGCCGCCGCAAATGTACGAGCAACTGTCAGAGTTGGAAAACGACAGTCTACGTTTGCTGCTGACCGGCTCGGATAAAGTCAAAGGGTATAAGCCGGTGAACTATGAGGTATGGAATACGTACGGGCCGACGGAAAGCACCGTCATCTGTACGGCTTACCGCATAGAAGGAGAGGAAACGAACATTCCGATCGGGAAACCGCTGACCAACACGAGAATGTACGTTCTGGATGAATACATGCAGTTGCAGCCGATAGGTGCGCCTGGAGAACTGTTCATTGCAGGTGAAGGCTTGGCTCGGGGTTATTTGAACCGGCCGGAATTGACGGTAGAGAAGTTTGTAGATGATCCGTTCGTGCCTGGCGAACGCATGTATCGCACAGGCGATTTGGGGAGATGGCTGCCGGATGGGAATTTGGAATATTTGGGTCGTATCGACCAGCAGGTAAAAATTCGCGGTTACCGGATTGAAATAGGTGAAATAGAAACCGCTCTGCAGCGTGAGGGGATAGTCAAAGAAGCGGTTGTCATTGCGCGTCAGGATGAACATGGAGTTCCGTTCCTATGCGCCTATGTAGTGGCGACAGAGGAACTGGATGAAGCGGAACTGCGTCGGGTGTTGGGGCAGCAATTGCCAAGTTATATGATTCCGGCCTTTTTTGTACAGTTGGAATCCATGCCATTGACTCCTAACGGGAAGGTGGATAAGAAACAATTATTCAATACTGAGCTGGACAAGACGCGATATAAAAATACCGAGTACGCGAAACCTGAAACCGATGTGGAGAAAATCGTCGTTGCGATCTGGGAAGAAGTGCTGGGAGTTAAGGAGATAGGAATAAGAGACGACTTTTTTCAGTTGGGCGGAGATTCGATAAAGGCGATTCAAGTTGCTTCCAGGCTGCACAACCATAATTACAAATTGGCCATTAACGATTTGTTTTATCATCCTACCATTGAACAAGTCAGCCCATATATCGAGATTATGGAGCGCCAAATCGATCAAGGCAGCGTCGAGGGCGTTGTCGAGCTTGTGCCTATTCAAAAAATGTTCTTGGAGCAAGAAACGAATGCGCCCCATCATTTCAATCAATCTGTCGTGTTATTCGCCAAGCAAGGGTTTTCAGAGGATGGAATCCGAAAAGCATTTACTAAAATTGTAGAGCATCATGATGCTTTGCGTATGGTCTATAAATATGAAGACGCGGAATATAAGCAGTTTAACCGTAGCTTGAATGGAGAACTGTTTCATTTGACGGTGAGCGATTTACTGCGCTGCAACGATGCTGCCGCATTGGCAGAGCGAATTGAACAGGAGGCAAATCGAATACAAGAAAGCATCGATTTGCAAGTAGGTCCTCTTGTGAAATTGGGCTTATTTAAAACGAGTGCAGGCGATCATTTGTTAATCGTCATCCACCATTTAATCATAGACGGAGTTTCTTGGAGAATTATATTGGAAGATTTAGCAACTGCTTATGCCCAAACGATGCAACATAAGCCGATCCAACTGCCTAGAAAAACAGACTCCTTCCAAAGATGGGCTGAGCACTTAACATACTATGCAAACGATTCTGCAATTCAAGAAGAGTTGAGCTATTGGGTTGAGCTAGAGACAATAACGACCAGTCCGTTGCCAAAAGATTATGACTATGGCGAAATTCAACTGCGTGAATTGGATTATGTAACCGTCGAATTATCTCGCGACAATACAGATAAATTATTACGTCACATCCATCACGCCTACAATACGGAAGTCAAAGACATTCTGTTAGCGGCTCTCTCTTTAAGTCTATATGAATGGGGATTACAAGAGCAGGTAGTCGTAAATCTAGAAGGACATGGTAGAGAAGAACTGATTAAAGATATCGACATTACGAGAACGGTAGGCTGGTTTACCGCTTGTTATCCTGTAAAATTGCATGCCTATCCAAATAAAGATTTGGGATATCAGCTTAAAGCGACAAAAGAAAGCTTGAGAAACATTCCGAATAATGGGATTGGATATGGAGTAATTAAATACTTAACGAGCAAGAAGAACAAAAATGATGTTGAACTATCATTGCAACCGGAAATCAATTTCAACTATTTGGGACAATTCGGCCAAGGAAAAGAAGATTCGGAGTTTCAAACATCTCCATTTTCAACCGGACGTTCATTAAGTCCAGATTCCAAAGCCCATTATGTCATTGATATGAACGGGATGATAGCGGACGGCACTTTCTCGTTAACGATAGGTTATAGTACGAAGCATTATCAGAGAGACACGGTGAAGCGGTTAGGAGAAATTTATGAAAACGTTCTAATAAACGTCATTCATCATTGTGAGGAGAAAAAAGACACTGAATTTACTCCAAGCGATTTGGTAACTGCAGACCTGTCCATTGAAGAACTTGAAGAATTAAACGAAGAGATAGCTACATTGCTTGATTTGGATGAAGAGTTAACGTAAAACGTGTACGAAAGGACTAAATTAATGTCGAAAAAAAGCGTCATTCAAAACATCTATCGTTTAACTCCTCTTCAACAGGGGATGTTGTTTCATACACTTTATGACAATGATTCCGCTTATCTTACTCAGCATTTTTTGAGCATCGACGGCGATTTCAATGTCCCTTTATTTGAACAAAGTTTAAATGTCGTCATTGCTAGATATGACATTTTGCGCACCATTTTTCGCCAAAATAAAGAGGATGAATACGTTCAAATCGTATTGAAGGAGCGACGGTTAAAAATTCAAACGGAAGACATCTCGCATCTGAATGAGGCCGAAATGGAGCAATATGTTCATTCTTATATGAAGAATGATCGGGATCGCGGATTCGATTTGTCTAAAGATTTGTTAATGAGACTTTCGGTATTTCAACTTAAAGAAGGTCGGTATCAGTTGCTATGGAGCCACCATCACATTTTAATGGATGGCTGGTGTTTGTCCATTATCATAAACGAAACGATGCATATCTATCATGCATTAGTAGATAACAAGCCCTATCAACTAAGTAAAGTTACCCCTTTCAGCCTGTATATAAAATGGCTAGAGAAGCAAAATGACCGTGAGGCGCAACAATATTGGAAGGATTACTTGAAAGACTATAACCTGCAAGCTTCCGTGATAGGAAATACATTTCACGGCCAGCACCATGACGCGGAAGTTTGCAAGACAAACTTTACCTTCAATCAGCAGGAAACAGCGGCATTAATGGAAATCGCCACCGCGAGCAAAGTTACTTTCAATACGTTGCTTCAGACGATTTGGGGCGTATTATTGCAAAAGTATAATCAAGTGAACGACGTCGTGTTCGGCACTGTCGTATCCGGGAGACCACCGGAGATTAGAGGAATCGAGGATATGGTGGGTCTTTTTATAAACACGATACCTGTGCGGATTCGATGCCAGGCTGAGACAGCGTTTACCGATTTGTTAAATTCGGTGCAGCAGTCTTCTATCGCTTCAGCTCAATATGATTTTTTTCCGCTTTATGAAATCCAGTCCGGATCCGAACTGAAAAGGGGATTATTCAATCATATTACGGTATTTGAAAATTACCCGATAGCTGAAGAAATAGAGGGAACCGCCCGTGAACAACGGATGGCTATTACCAGTGTGGATGCTGTTGAAAAAACGAATTACGATTTCAACGTTGCTTTTATTCCTGGTCGCGAGTTGATCGTTCAATTTATTTATCATTCACAGTTCGGCGAGGGATATGTTCAAACAATAGAGGGTCATTTCAGAAATATTGTTGCGGCTGTAATCGCATGTCCGGACGTTCGTATTGAAAATATTGAATTGCTTACGAATGAAGAGCGAGAGCTAATTGTGTCGGGCTTCAATGATACCCGCATCGCATATGGGGAGAAAAAGACGTTCCATGAACTGTTTGAAGAGCAGGCGTTTAAGACGCCGGATCATGTGGCAGTTGTATTCGAAGAGGAAAGGTTGACATACCGCGAATTAAACGAACAAGCTGACCGTCTGGCAAGAATGCTGCAAGCGCAGGATGTCAAGCCTGACACCATTATAGCTATCATGGCTGAACGGTCTTTAGAAATGGTTGTAGGCATGCTAGGGATACTGAAGGCCGGCGGAGCTTATTTGCCCGTCGACCCGGGGTACCCGTCCGAACGAATTCGCTACATGTTGGAAGATTCGGGCGCATCACTGCTGCTGATTCAACCGCACTTGAAAGATAAGGTATGTACAGCAGATGTGCAGCAGTCCCCGATGACCGACAAAATCATGTATAGCGGTAAATTGGTAGATTTAAACTTGGCTGACGGCGAGGCGGAGGAATTAGAAAACGTCCCGTTGCACACGAATGTCCAACCGCACCATCTTGCCTACGTCATTTATACGTCCGGTTCTACCGGCAAACCGAAGGGGGTCATGGTGGAGCATGCGGGCCTGACCAATTTGAAAATGTATTTCCAGTCCGTGCTTGGAGTGTCGGAGCGGGATCGCATCGTTCAATTTGCGAGCTGCTCATTCGATGCATCGGTTTGGGAAATGGGGATGGCTTTATTCACCGGTGCGGGGTTGTTCATTCCATCGGAAGAAACGATTCGTCATACCAGTTTATTTATGGAGTTTTTGAACCTCCATCAGATTACGGCGGCTACGCTGCCGCCTACCTATTTGCACCATTTAGACCCGGATGCGGTATTGTCGCTGCGGACATTAGTTACGGCTGGCTCGGTGGTTTCGCCGGAGCTCGTATCGCGATGGAAGAACGAATCCCGGCATTTTTATAATGCGTACGGCCCTACAGAGGCAACCATTTGCGCAACTGCTTGGTTCGAGCCCGGTAGTAATGGTTCGGAACGCCGTTATGTGCCGATAGGGAATCCGATTAGCAATACACAGGTGTACATTCTTGATGAAGCGGGGCAGCTACAGGCCATAGGCGTGCCCGGTGAAATATATATTGCCGGCGATGGGTTGGCGCGTGGTTATTTAGCTCGTCCGGAGCTGACGGCGGAGAAATTTGTGGTTAACCCGTTTCTCCACGACGGACGCATGTATCGGACGGGCGACTTGGGCAGATGGCAGCCTGACGGGAGTATCGAATATTTAGGACGGATTGATCATCAGGTAAAAATCCGGGGTTACCGGATCGAACCCGGTGAAATTGAAGCGCATTTATTGCGACACGAACATATTAAAGAAACGATTGTCATGCTACGGCAGGATGAACATGAAGCTCCTTACCTTTGTGCGTATGTGTCGGCAGAAGAAAACGTAGATGCGGCGGAGCTTCGCGGTTTTTTAGGAAAAGAATTGCCGGGTTATATGATCCCGTCATTCTTTGTGCAGTTGGACAAGCTGCCGTTATCGCCAAACGGAAAGATTGACCGCCAGGCGCTGCCAGCCCCGGAAGGAGCGGGTGGAGCCGAGTATGTGGCGCCGCGGACGGCGCTGGAAGCGCGGTTGACGGATATATGGAAAAGCGTGCTCGGCATTGAAAGGATTGGCGTAAAGAACAACTTCTTTGATCTTGGCGGCCATTCGTTGAAAGCAACGACGCTCGTGGCACGGATGCATAAGGAGTTAGATGTTGACGTTTCGCTGCGGATCATATTCCAGTCTCCGGTTCTGGAGCAGTTGGCCCAAGCAATTGAATGCATGGAGCAGAAGTTGCATGCATCGATTAAGCCTGCTGAAGCAAGGGAACATTATCCGGTTTCTTCGGCACAAAAACGGATGTACATTCTGAATCAGTTGGAAGGTGCGGAACTTAGCTACAACATGCCGGGAGTATATTCGGTGGAGGGGCAGCTTGATGCGGGGCGGCTCGAGCAAGCATTTAGTGGGTTGATCGCGCGTCATGAATCGCTGCGCACCACATTTGAACTGGTAAATGGCGAGCCTGTGCAGCGTGTACATGATCAGGTTTCGTTTATGGTGGAGAGGATAAGCCTGTCCGGGCCGGAACTGTTGAAAGAGGAACGAATCGCACGGCAGGTAGCGGATTTTGTACGCCCGTTTGATTTTGAGAAGGCGCCATTGCTGCGCGTGGGACTTATTGAAGTGGAAACAGAACGCCATCTTTTGTTGTTCGACATGCACCATATTATTTCAGATGGAATATCCATGAATGTTCTGGTGCGGGAGTTTGCTCGTTTGTATGATGGCGAAAATCTGCAAGAGCTGCGGATTCAGTACAAAGACTATGCGGTATGGCAGCAGACGTTGCACGAAAGTGGATCGATGCAAGCGCAGGAGGCATTCTGGCTGGAGACATTTGCAGGCGAGATCCCGGTTCTGGAGCTGCCAACGGACTATATACGTCCGGCGGTACAAAGCTTTGAAGGAGAAGCGCTCTATTTCCATATCGAGAGGGAGATTGCGGCCGGGTTGCAGAAGATAGCCGCAGATACGGGAGCGACGATGTACATGGTGTTGCTGGCGGCTTATACGGTGCTGCTGTCCAAGTATACAGGGCAGGATGACATCGTCGTCGGCACGCCGATTGCCGGCCGTCCGCATGCCGATTTGGAACCACTGATTGGCATGTTCGTTGGCACGTTGGCGATGCGGAATTATCCGACGGAAGACAAGTCGTTTGCCGCATTTGTCCGGGAAGTGAAAGAACGTACGCTGAAAGCGTTTGAACATCAGGATTATCCATTTGAAGAATTAGTCGAGAAGCTGGATGTGCCTAAGGATTTGAGCCGCAATCCGCTGTTTGACGCGATGTTCGCAATGCAGAATACGAATGATGATGAAGTTAGGATTGCATCGCTTCAATTTACGCCGTACGGCTCGAACCATACGGCGGCAAAGTTTGATATAACGATGAATGCAGTGGAAATGGAAGAAGCCATAGGCTTCCTTGTTCAATATCGGACGTCTTTGTTCCGCAAAGAGACGATGGAGCGCATGGCATCTCACTTTACGTATTTGCTGAAGGCCGTATCGGAGCAGCCGGAGCAGCGGATAGGTGAAATCTGCATACTGCCGGAGCAGGAACGCCAGCTTGTGCTGTACGAATTTAATGCTGCGGAAGCCGATTATCCACAAGCGAAGACCATCCATGAGTTGTTTGTGGAGCAGGTGCGGAGGACGCCGGAACAGGCGGCGATCGTGTTCGGAGAACACCGAA
>NZ_JMDX01000136.1:0-16613 GCF_000935845.1 Paenibacillus sp. E194 | reverse complement strand
GCTGACGGGGATCAAAGGGATCTCAGCGTTTATATGAAAGATAATCGGCATCACTATTATATTTGGGTGGAGAAGGATCATTCCGTCGGTTTGTTGAGGAGAACCGTTGATGAAGGCTCTGTGTGGGAGGACATTACAGAAGAGTCTCAGGAAGAGCTCGTGGAGATTAGCGATTGCTGGACGATGTTGCTGACCTGCGTGAATATGGCTGAGCTTTATTTGCGCAACATTGAGGTGCAGGATGTGCAAGACATTTTACAGTACCCTGTCATTCAGTCAATGTCTTTGGAAGAGGCGGAGAATGACGGATTCTGGGACGGCTCAAAATGTTACACCTTCCGTCAAGCGCGTACAGACGAAGATGGAGACTACCTGAATGCCCGGATTGAAATCAAAACTCCTGATGGAGCGTATTATTTTTATTCACTGGATCATGGAAATTATGTTTCACGGCATTATCAGCCACCTGATCAATATGGCATGCAGGACATGTCCTTATTGGATCGGAGGCGCTGGGAGGCATCTGAGCGGTATTTTGCTGGATTCAAACAATTTATTGTTCAGAAAATATGAACTTCCCCTTTTCATTTCGTTACGATAAAAACTTATATTCTTTGCCGAAAGTTGAGCAATCAGATGGCATTTTATGTGACAGCTTCTATTGTGCCAACAACTTTTTGTAAGATATACGCGTATCTATTGTAGTATCAAATAATTTATCGTTAGAGGGTGAAAAAACTATGAAAATGAAACAATGGAAACATGCAGTCGCCATTATCGTTATCATGTCCGTACTTTTACCGCTGGGAGTTCAACAATCCGATGCGGCTGCCAAATACGTCGAGCTGGAATCGCAATGGGAAGACGGCCGTATCACTCATAGTGAAACGCTTCTTAAGGACGGAGTAACATACGGAAATTTTTTCACGCTGGGCAGCGATTCTGGTCTGGTTTGGGGGATGGAAAGTGACAATACGGCAGTTTTGAAAAAGGATAAGAAGCGCATTGTTGTACACATGGGAAGCAGAATGGCCGAAGTAGATGGTCGACAAGTGGATATGGGCAGAGAACCTGTATGGTATATTAGTCACCTTTATGTGCCGATTAGATTTCTCGCATCGGCTTTGGACGGGGAAGTGGCCAATCGAGACACGAAGACGGGGAAGGTAACCGTGACGGGACTCAACAATTATACGGATACTTTTTATGGCAGCGCGATGGGATACAATTATATGATTCGTACAGCAAAAGGCGATCTGGAGATTACGAATGTGTATACGGGACAAAAGAATTCGATTCCGTTAGGCATAAAAGACATTAATGTGAATACTCATCATCTCACCGTGAACTTCAAGTGGACTGACAAGAATCTACTTATCGTAATCATTGAATATGCGAATCGGAAGAGTGGAGACAATGATCTGTATACGTTAGTATTCAAGGATCAAGGGCTGATTCGCAAATCCGTTGCTCACGGGTTAAAGGAGAAGCATGAAATCTTGAAGTCAGACGGTACAATTCAACTCATTGATGACAAAAATATGCGTATTATTGAGGATGGAACCGGCAAAGTACTTGAAGTGATTGCTCGATAAAATGGCTGCTATGCATTAACAAAAAACACCGAACTTTGTGCCGTATGACAATTCAGTCATATCGGCACTTTTTTTGATTTGAATCGTTTTAAAACATTTATAAACACTTACATGATCGAAAGATGATGCAGAAACAAAGAAATCGTGACAGATAGACTAGGCTTATTGAAGGATTTGACGCTAGAAAATAGGTATGCAATTATCGTTGCAAATGATAATCAATATCATATATTATGGGGGTATAAATCTTTCAACACAGAGTGAAAGTGAAGGGGAGAGCAAGACGGTGAAATTGAATGAGCAAGCTTTACTATGGAACCAAGCATTCATCAAGATTATAGATGTACGGCATACAATAATGAAGCAAGGCGAGGAGTTGCTTGCGTACAGAATGCCCTCAAGCGCTTTCTTATATGTAATTAGAGGCAGCGCACAGCTCCAACTGGACGGCATTGCACACCACGTCAGCCGGTTTTCCTTGATCCATGGAGGTAAGGGAGTCTATCTTGATATTACTGCGGATGAGCTCCTGGACTATTATATGATTTTATATAAAGCGGTGCTGGCGCTGCCAGCCCGTCAAGAAACGGTCAAGTTGATGGAGGAGCACAATCCGTTTCAAATGCAATATGTGTTTAAGCCTCATTACCCGATCTCCGTCTTCCATCATGTCACCGCCATGAGCAAGGAGTGGCATCATTCGGATTTCATAGAGAAACTTCAAGTTAAAGCGATATTTTATCAAATGGTCTATGAAATACTAGAGCAGATGGAACGACAGAATGTCATAGCCGTCAAGCCTGACCTCGTGGCCCAAGCGGTACGCTATATTCATGAGCGCTATCGGGAGCCGATTACGCTTGAGGCGCTGCTTGAACATCTTGATTGCAGCTCCAGACAGCTGCTGCGCGTCTTCAAGAAGCAAGTTAGAACGAGCCCGATCGATTATTTGATTTACAATTACGGATGAGCAAGGCGAAGCAGTTACTTCTATCCACAGATTTCACCTTGAAGGAAATTGCAGAGAGCGTAGGTTATACCGATAGCTATTATTTTAGCCGTATCTTCAAGAAATACGAAGGTGCTTCTCCTACTAGCTTTAAAGAAGCTGCATTGCAGCAGGAGCAGCGTCGAAATAATCCATCCGTTGTGTCCAGATCTCCCATTGCTGCTAGAAGGCAGCAGCGTTATATTGGTAATGAGTATGAGAATCATTATCATCAAAAGAGAGAAGGGGTATTACCGATGTATCGTAAGTCCAGAACAGCAATGGCAGCAACCTTATTATTTTGTTTCACTCTCTTGTTGAGCGCATGCACGACAGGGGGAACGAACGCCACATCGGCAAACAGTGGCTCGCCCAGAAGTAACGTAGCAGCTTCCACAAGTCCGGCTGCAAGCAATGAGACAAGAGTAATTAAGCATGCGATGGGGAAGAAACGCTCACCGGTACCCCTGAACGTATTGTTATATTGACCAATGAAGGAACGGAGGCGCTGTTGGCAGTTGGCATTAAACCAGTCGGAGCTGTTCAGTCTTGGATTGGCGATCCTTGGTACGACCATATCAAACAAGAGATGGAAGGGGTCACCGTTGTCGGAGACGAGCTGCAGCCGAATCTTGAAATAATCGCGAGTCTCAAGCCGGATCTGATTATCGGCAATAAGGTCAGACAGGAGAAAATTTACGACCAATTAAAGCAAATTGCTCCGACGATATTCTCCGAAGATCTGGCGGGAGATTGGAAAATCAATTTCAAGCTCTACTCCGAAGCTTTAAACAAGCAGGCAGAAGGAGAGCAAAAGATGGCGGCCTTTGACAAACGTGTCGAGGAAGTCAAGGCAAAACTGGGCAACAAAGCGGAAACGAAAGTATCAGTGGCCCGCTTCTCTGCCAAACAAGTTCGTATCTATCAGAAGCAAACGTTCTCCGGTGTGCTATTGAGCCAATTAGGCATTGCCCGCCCAGAATCGCAGGATAAAGACTCCTTTATGGAAGTCATGTCCAAAGAGACGATACCTAGCATGGACGGCGATGTGCTCTTCTACTTCGTATCGGAGGTTCCAGGCAAGAACGATGCGGCGAAGGTTGTGGAGGAGTGGAAAAAAGATCCGCTGTTCCAGAACTTGAGTGTTACCAAGAACAACAAAATTATTCAAGTCGATGAAGCCATTTGGAACTCGGCAGGCGGATATGAAGCAGCCAATCTGCTGCTGGACGAACTTATTAAGTACTTTGATGTAAAGTAATAAAGGCGTATCGAATCAACAAGCTGACGCTGTATTCGCGTCAGCTTGTTGGCGATTTTGGCAGTTTCGTTGTTAGGGCTGCCAATGAAAAGGAGGCACGGTGCAGGCATGAATGGTTCTTTCCTAATGCGAAGCAGCAAGCGAAAGCTCGCCGGCCTAGCTGTCAGCGCGATCCTGCTGCTGATTAGTATGTTGTGCAGTGTATTGTACGGTCTTCATCACTTCGGGTTGAAAGACTTGTGGCAGGCCTACAGTCAATTCGACGGGTCCAATGAGCATCTTATTCTGACGACGGCTCGCGTACCCCGAACCTTAGTTGCGGCTCTGGTAGGAGCAAGCTTAGCCGTAGCAGGGGCGATTATGCAGGTTCTAACAAGAAATCCGCTGGCTTCGCCCTCTGTCTTTGGCGTAAATGCAGGGGCAGTGCTATTTATTGTCATCGGGCTGCTCGCATACGGTTCCTCGTTAACGATGAGCGGTATGGTTTGGCTTGCTTTCGCAGGCGCGGTCGCAACATCGGTGGCCGTCTATACGCTAGGCATGCAAGGAGGCGGGTTCGAGCCAGTAAAGCTGACCTTGGCTGGCGCTTGTATGGCTGCTTTCACTTCTTCTATTACATCCGGCATTATGCTCATTGATAAGCAGTCGCTTGAATCTGCCCTGTTCTGGATGATCGGCTCCGTGGAAGGAAGAAATGTGGAGCATTTGCTGATGGTACTGCCCTATATGGTAATAGGGTTAGCTATCTCATTACTATTGGCGGGCTCTTTAAATATTATGGCGCTTGGAGAAGATAGCGCAAGAAGCTTAGGACAGCGGTTGACCCTGGTGCGTGTCCTATCGGCTGCGGCAATCGTACTGCTCGCTGGGAGCTCGGTAGCAGCAGCTGGTCCGATTGCTTTTGTCGGGCTTATCGTCCCTCACTTGTGCAGATACATCATTGGACATGATTTCAAGTGGCTGCTTCCTTATACCGCACTAGTCGGCGCAATTCTTCTGGTGTCTGCAGATTTAGCATCACGCTTTATTCTAGAAACCAAAGAAGTTCCGGTAGGCGTCGCAACGGCGATTATCGGAGTTCCCTTTCTGATTTATGTGGCCAGGAGGAAACAGCATGCTTAACCCGCGTACAGCGAAATATACAATCATATTTATCGCTTTAACCTTTATCGTTGCTGCCTTGTCGCTTCTTAGTTTATCGGTCGGGGGGTTGGTGTTCCTCTAGAAGAGGTGCTTGCTTCTCTTGCCGGGCGAAATGCGGAAGCCAGCAACCTGATCATCATGCAGTTCCGTCTGCCTCGAATAACAGCCGCTATTCTCATTGGTGCAGCATTGGCAGCAGCCGGAGCGCTATTGCAGGGCGTCATTCGCAATCCGCTCGCTTCTCCCGATTTGCTTGGTGTAACGGGTGGTGCGTCGGCAGCAGTGGTTGCTTTCATGACTTTCGTGACGGGCTACAGCATTCACTGGGTACCGTTCATTGCGATCGGCGGCGCGTTGGTTACGGCTACCATCAATTATGTATTGGCTTGGAAAAAAGGGGTGTCGCCGTTCCGGCTGGTGCTGATCGGCATTGGCATTTCAACCGCAATGGGGGCGCTCACTACGTTCCTGCTCATTAGCGGTCCGGCGTATTTGGCCGCGCAAGTGTTGAATTGGATGACGGGAAGCATTTATGGTACCAATTGGGCCTATATCGAAGTGCTCTGGCCGTGGGTAGCGATATTCATTCCTTTGTCACTGCTAATGGCGAAGGAATTAAATGTGCAATCTTTAGGCGAGGATGTCGCTCGAGGGCTTGGAAATAGGCTTCAGCTCAGCCGGATGATTCTCTTATTTTATAGCGTTGCGCTTGCCGGCGCAGCGGTTGGTGTAGCCGGTACGATCTCGTTCATCGGGTTAATGGCGCCGCATATTGCGAGAAGACTTGTCGGAAATTGTTACAAGCTGATCATCCCGGTATCCGCGTTTATAGGTGCGATTATTCTACTGCTGGCGGATTTGGCAGGAAGAATGCTTTTTCAGCCGCTGGATATTCCGGCTGGCGTATTCACAGCAGGCATTGGCGCTCCATTCTTCATGTACTTGCTATTTAAACGCAAGAGGACTTAGCTCACCTTTCATCTCAGATAGAGATAGGGGAGGGGAATAATGGAAGGCTCATTGAGTATGCTCCTGGCTAGATCATAGACTCGCTACTGAGACGAATAGAGTCCTTGAGTGGAGAGCAAAGAGGCTTAAGGTTTTAGCATTTCTACTTACTAGGAAGCTGTATACTTTAGGCCTCTTTGTGTTTATTCTCTGGTTTGAGTGACTCCTTTTAGCCGAGAACAGAATCGATGTTTAGAACATTCAAAAATATCTCTTTAAGGTCGGCCCAATTGAGCTAACCGAGGGGACGGATTTGCTTTCGGGGATTATCGATCTTTTTGATGAGGGAGCGGCCTTGGGGAAAGGTGTGCTCGAAGTGACGGGCAGTGACGTAGCGGCTTTCTGCGACGATCTAATCAAAGAATTCAAAAACTTACGCTGACATCTATCATGAATCTGTTGGCCAAAAAGGTAACAACAGGAATTTTCTATAATGCCCCCAAACACAAAACTACAATTCTATAGGGTGTAGTTTGGGCGGGGATACTCTTTGTGCTAGGTCCATAAATAACAATTAGATCTCGGTTCGCAGGGGTTCCTGAAAAGTGTTGCCCATTTGTTAGTACGATTTGAGTATATGGAGAAATGATTAATCGTAATCGTCCATCACTACTCTCTAACTCAGTATTAAAATAATCTACTTTTACATTCTGATAGGGGCTATTTTTTACCATGACAATTGCTTGATATTGTGGAGGGTAAATTAGAGGTGCAGGTGCATTTCCGTCATAATATCCAGTCACTTGATCTCCTACTGACACCATTACATGGTCTACAAAATAAGTTTTGGGCGACACCACGAAATTTACGATTTCCCCCACCCCGTTGTCAACAGATATTAATTTATAACATCCTTCGCCATTTTGACCTGTAAAAAAATCATTAATCATAGTGATAGTCCCGTGAAAAGAATAAAAATTTGTCATTACAAATACCTCCTTTTGCTGTATAAAGATAACGCACTATTTGTAAAGTCAAATATCCTGTATGTACAGTATGTAGGTTAATAACTATATGATTGTGCAGATGCCCATATAGGAGATTCCTCGTGTTGTGCTAACATCTATTAGCCTTGTAACATACCTTGATGATTCCAACCACTCCACACTTATTAGAGGAACTAATCTTTAACTTTACAGGAGCGGCTTTTTGTTTTAATGGTATAAGTTCATGTCCCGAGCTAAGGATAAGAACTTGTATTCATAGCCGATTAGATACCTGCATAAAAAATATAAGCGGTATTATTTAAGTCTTATTGTTCAGAGGGAAAATCCTTTAAAGAAAAGTGCTAATTCATGACACTCCGCTAACACGACTCCAATATTGACGAAACTCTATTATGCTTATCTATATAGATTCCTCCATATGAGACATGATTCAATCCCCTCCAAGCTTTACCCATAGACGTACTTACTTGGTTTTTGATCCCTAATTAGTTGCGCGCTATGAATGTCAGCATTCATCAGCAGTTTATTAGCTGATTCTATATAGTAGAGCAGAGTTGCTCTCGCTTAATTTCCCCTTCCCACGAAGATTTCCAACCCGCTTGTTTACGCTTCTCACGATGTGATTAGGTATTGTTTTTCATGACTTTGTACGAGTATATAAGCTCTAAGGAGTTTGTATAAATCGCTTTAAAAAGGAGCGGGTACCCACACATTAACGGTTGTGCACAGCTTTGGCAGGATCCTATTCTAGAGAGGAGGCAGCTCACAAGATCGCGATAAAGATGGTGTCGAAAAACAAAAGGCACATATGACCAAACCAAATCATGGGAGGTAATGTGATGATGATTCAAACCCGTTTGGATTCCCGGTTCATCATGCGATTAATGCTGATTGGCGGCGGATTGCTGCTCGTATTCGCTTGTATGTTCACGTTCTCGAAGACCTTGTCAGCCCACGGATATATTAATGATCCGGCCAGCCGCGCGATCCAGTGTAAAAACGGATTAAATACCAACTGCGGCCCGATCGTCTATGAGCCTCAGAGCCTGGAGGGGCCGAAAGGTTTTCCTGCTGCCGGACCCCCTGACGGCAAAATCGCCAGCGCCGGCCTTGCCGGCTTCGCTCCGCTTGACCAGCAATCAGCTACTCGCTGGAACAAGGTGAGCATGAAGAGCGGCACCAACAACTTTACTTGGATTTTTACCGCTCGTCATGCCACGACAAGCTACCGGTATTTCATCACCAAGCCGGATTGGAATCCCAATGCACCGTTGACCCGTGCCCAATTTGATCTGACACCGTTCTGTACGATTAACGGGAATGGCCAGCAGCCGCCGGCCACGTTAACTCAAACCTGCAATGTGCCGCAAAGAGACGGTTACCATGTGATCCTCGGCGTGTGGGATATCGCGGATACCCAAAATGCCTGGTACATCGTCATCGATGCCCAATTCGGTCCTGGCGACAGCGTTGCGCCTACGGCGCCGACTAATTTGGCAGTCAGCAATGTTGGAACAACGACGGCTACACTGACTTGGGGGGCCTCGACAGACAACATTGCCGTCACGGGATACGAGGTGTACAACGGCGCCAATGTCATCGCCACTGTTCCTGCCAATCAGACGAGCGCCAATCTCACCAATCTATTGGCAGGCACGACTTATAACCTAGCTGTGAAGGCGTTCGACGCTTCCGGCAATCGGTCGCCGCTCAGCAATAGTGTCCAGTTTACGACCACGAAGTTGCCGATTGACGTGACGCCGCCGACCAATCCGACCGGCCTGCATGTGATGGGCACCCCGACGTCAACGTCAGTCACGTTGATGTGGAATGCATCCACAGATGATTCCGGCATCGCTGGTTACCGGATTTACAACGGCAGCACGGTGATCGCTACTGTCACTGGAACGGCAACCGAGAAGGTCGTTACCGGTTTGTCGCCGAACACGCAATATACGTTTACGGTTCGTGCTTACGACCCGTCGAACAACGAATCTGGCGACAGCAATGCCGTGACGGTATCAACGCCTGACGGTCCGAGTGCAACGCCATGGGCTCCAAATACCGCATATGCGGTCAATGCGCTTGTGTCCTATAACGGCAAGGTGTACAAATGCGTCCAGAACCATACCTCATTGCCGGGTTGGGAGCCGAGCAACGTGCCCGCGCTCTGGCAGCTGCAACCGTAAACCCAGGCTTTAAAAGAGCTGGAATCCCGCCGTTTGCAAAGAGCGGCGGGATTATTTTTCATGATAGATTCGATCGAATGGATTCCATGCAATGATTCTACCATTTGGTACAAAGAAAGTGCTTGTCGAGTTCACTCTATAAAAAAAGGAGCTTGAGACGGTATGAAAAGAAAAATCGCGTCTATCGCTTTCATGTTTGTCCTGCTGTTCAGTTCTGCTTCCACTGGTTTGGCCGCCTCAAGCGGACCGGGTACAGGCAACAATACTTGGGCGCCGATTCAAGCACATGGCAATATTTATATCGAAGGCAACTTCATAAACAACGGGCAGATCAGCCTCGGGGTTAATTTTAATCTGTACCAGGTTACCCCGACCGGAGATGTGCTGGTAGGGAGTAATTCGACGAATACTATTGCGGCCGGTCAATATGCACGTCTCAAGGTTCCTTTGGCTTCGAATCAACCCGATGGACAGTATAGACTTGTCTTAAGCTCACCGGGTGATTTCACCGTCGTTGCCTATCTGGGCTACAATTAAACGTTAAAAAACCTCCTTGGCCACTTTGCTCCTTACGGTGGCGATGGAGGTTTTTCTTATTTTTAATAAATAATCAGTTGCTTATATAAGTGGATGATTATATAATAAGCATGAAATCAAGGAGGTGCACCGAAACATGATGATCTCAATAGAGGAAATGGCCGAACAGTTTAAGTTGTTAGGTGATAAAACTCGACTTAAAATTGTTTCACTTTTATCTCTACAACAAATGTGCGTTTGTCATTTAGTTGAGCTACTGCAATCGACTCAACCGAATATTAGCCAGCATCTTCGTAAATTAAAGGACGCCGGTTTAGTGGTAGAAGAAAGAAGAGGACAGTGGATTTATTACTCTCTTTCGATTGAAGATAAACCTCATTTAAAAGAAGCAATTGTATATTTGCCAAAGGTAGAGGAAGAAGAGCAAGAAAAGATAAACGCGATGGTATGTGAATAAGGAGTGTGGATGCCATGAGTCAAGGTAACACCAAGAGACTCTCTTTTCTGGATCGCTATCTCACTTTTTGGATCTTTGGGGCAATGGCCATTGGATTAGGATTAGGATATCTGGTGCCTAATTTCTCCGAAGTGCTTTCCAGCATGCAAATTGGAACGACTTCGGTACCGCTTGCTATAGGTCTAATTGTGATGATGTATCCGCCGCTTGCAAAAGTGAAGTATGAAAAGCTTGGACGGGTGTTTAAGGATTGGAAGGTACTCCTTCTGTCCTTAGTACAGAACTGGATTATCGGTCCGATTCTGATGTTCTTCTTAGCCATTTTGTTTCTAAGTGATATGCCTGAATACATGATCGGACTAATCATGATTGGGCTTGCAAGATGTATTGCGATGGTCTTGGTATGGAGTGATCTGGCTAAGGGAGATCCTGAATACACAGCAGGTCTTGTTGCATTCAACTCGATCTTTCAGATCCTGTTTTATTCCGTTTTTACGTATGTGTTTATTACGGTGCTACCAGGCTGGTTTGGGGTTGAAGGCGCGGTTGTTGATGTCTCCATGGGACAGATTGCAGAGAGCGTATTGATCTATTTAGGGATTCCGTTTGCAGCAGGGTTACTGACACGTGTGATTGGTATCAAGCTTAAGGGTCAACAGTGGTACGAACAAGTGTTGATTCCGAAGATAAGTCCACTCGCACTTATTGCACTATTATTTACGATCGTCTTAATGTTCACGCTTAAAGCAGAATTGATCGTCGAGTTGCCGCTTGATGTAGTGCGAATTGCGATTCCAATGATCATTTACTTTGTCGTGATGTTCTTAGTATCCTTCTTCTTATCGAAAAAGTCAGGAACCTCATATCCAGTGGCTTCATCTTTATCTTTCACGGCTGCAAGCAATAACTTTGAACTAGCGATAGCTGTAGCGATTGGTGTGTTCGGTCTGGATTCAGGAGTTGCATTCGCCGCGGTAATTGGTCCACTCGTTGAAGTACCCGTACTGATTGGGCTTGTAAATGTGTCGCTTTGGATTAAGCGGAAGTATTTCGAGCCTGCACTAAATAGTTAAGAACTAGGAGAGATTATGGATGAGTAAACCATTGATGTATTTCCTTTGCACAGGAAACTCTTGTCGGAGCCAGATAGCAGATGGATGGCTGAAAGCGTTAGGTAGCGCTCAATACGAAGTCAAGAGTGCAGGGTTAGAGGCGCATGGTTTGAATCCAAGAGCGGTTCAAGTGATGAATGAAGCTGGAATTGATATATCGGACCACACCTCTGATGTGATCGATCCTGAGATTCTGGGTCGTGCTGATTATGTCGTAACCCTCTGTGGGCATGCGGATGAGCACTGTCCTGTGATCTCGAATCCTCGAGTGGTGAAATGGCATTGGGGATTTGATGACCCGGCAAAAGCCGTTGGAACTGAAGAGGAAATCATGGCTCAATTCCGCGAGGTGCGTGATACAATCAAAGCCAGAATCGAATATTTCCTAGCAGAAGGAAAATAATTAGCGCTTTGAACCGACCCTTGTGGTCGGTTTTTACTTAGAGCATGAAGGAGTACAGCATGAAAGGCACAACTGATTTAACCAAAGGCAAGATTATGCCGACTTTGATGAAACTATCCCTTCCGATCATAGCAACCAACTTCATCTCCACGACTTATGGACTTGTCGATATGATGTGGGTTGGCCGGCTCGGAAGTGGTCCTGTTACAGCAATTGGGACGGCGAGCTTCTTTATTAATCTAGCGATCGCTTTGGCCACGATGATTACCATCGGAACGGGAATAAAGGTATCCCATTGCATGGGGGCAGGCGAGGGCGATAAAGCTAAGACCTATATCAAAAATGGATTCATCATGTCAGTCTTGCTAGGTCTTCTTTATATGGCATTCGTCTTTTTGACAAAAGATCAGCTTATCGGGTTCTTTGATTTAGGTAGTGATGAAGTTGAGTTGATGGCGAAGCAGTTCTTATTGATCTCCATCTTGGGTACTGTCTTTTCGGTCGTAAATATGTTGTTCGCGACCATATTGAATGCGATGGGAAACAGCAAACAACCGTTTCATATCTTCACGGTCGGTCTTGTTCTTAATATCATTCTCGATCCTTTTCTGATTTTTGGTGTAGGATCTTTTAAAGGCTTGGGCGTTGTAGGGGCGGCTATTGCGACTTTGATGGCAAACCTTCTTGTGACGGTATTATTTATCATTCAAACAAAACATTCCGAGTTGATTACCAAGTCATCCGAATGGAATAGCCGCCTTATGAAAGAAGTCATTCGACTGGGGCTACCGATCACCATTCAACGGGTGACCTTCACATTGATTTCCATCATCATCGCGAAGATCATTGTGCGCTTTGGTTCGGATGCAATTGCGGTTCAAAAAGTCGGTATTCAGATTGAATCAATCTCCTACATGACTATAGGAGGGCTACAAGGCGCAATCGCTGCTTTCTTCGGACAAAACTATGGAGCGCGTCGATTAGATCGTATCCGGGAGGGATATCAACAAGCTTTGCTGCTGACATCGGGATTCGGTATCTTTATTTCGATCATCTTTATTCTATACCCTGGGCAGCTTTTCTCTGTATTTTTAGCTGATGAGGCGAGTTTAGCGTTAGGGACGGATTATATGCGAATCATTGGTTATTCCCAACTGTTTATGTGCATGGAGCTCATGACGGTAGGTGCCTTTAACGGAATCGGGAAAACCCATATCCCACCGATTTTCAGTATTACCTTTACAGCATTACGAATACCGCTAGCTCTGATTCTATCCGCACCATTCGGCTTGAACGGGGTGTGGATGTCTATAGCATTAAGCAGTGTGTTCAAGGGAATCGTTTTGGTCCTCTGGTTTAGAAGATCGCTACGTAAAATGAAAGTCCCTCAAACCGTGGTTTAACATAAGTAAGAAGGAAGGTCCAACATGTGAATTTGTTAAATCGAGAAATCATACAACAGATCATCAATAAATCATTAAATAAGGATTTGTTTCGAGGTCAATTTGGCTTAGAGAAAGAGAATGTTAGGGTAGATCATGATGGTAAATTGGCACTAACCCCACATCCTAAGGCGTTTGGGAGCAAAACTGAGAATCCCTATATCCAAACCGACTTTTCGGAGAGTCAGATCGAGATGATAACCCCATCTTTTGACTCGATTGAAGAGACATATCGGTTCATGGAAGCCCTCCAGGATATTGTGTCAATAGAGCTTGATGGAGAGTACTTGTGGCCAAGCAGTAATCCTCCAATCTTACCCGATGAAAAAGAGATTCCTATTGCCAAGATGAATGATCCGATCGCGGATGAGTACCGCCATGAATTAGCAGATAAGTATGGCCGTAAAAGGCAACTGCTGAGTGGAATCCATTATAATTTCTCGTTTGATGAACGATTCTTACGAAAGTTACATGAAATAATAGGTCAAGGTGAAGTCTTCAAAGATTTCAAGGATGCGATTTACTTTAAGATCGCACGCAACCTGCTTCGGTACCGTTGGTTGCTCATCTATCTAACAGGTGCAAGTCCAGTCTTTGATAAGACCTATATCAACAAGTGTGTGTCATTAGGCCATTCAGATGATAACAAGAGCTACTACTTCCCGAATATGAATTCTCTGCGGAATAGTGTATGTGGCTATCGGAATGAAAAACCGTTCTATGTATCCATTGATTCAACACATGATTACGTACAGGATTTGAATACGTTAATTCAGCAGGGCGAATTGCTAAGTGAAAAGGAATTCTACAGCCCCGTTCGCTTGAAAACAGCCAAAGGGTTGAATCCCTTGCAAGAACTTGTAGAAGACGGGGTAGCTTACTTAGAGCTGCGCTTGATTGATCTCAATCCACTACATAAGATTGGGATCAGTAAAGATACGATGTATGTTATCCACCTATTCATTCTCTTTATGCTACTCAAAGAAGATGAGCCTTTCGGAATGGAAGACCAGAAGATGGCGGATCTCAATCATGATCAGATGATCGCGGAAGGCATTGAAGGGAACTTACATGATTCTAGGGGCTCCCGTAGCACGATGAAGGAGATGGCACTTACTTGTATCCGTGAAATGCAAGAAATGTTGCAACTCTTGAATCCTCACGGGGAAGAGTTGATCCAAATCCTTGATGGGGAGATGCAAAAAATCCTTTATCCCGAATTGTGCTTTGCCTACAGGATTAAGTCGGATATTCAGAAATCCACGTACATGAAATATCATCTGGCTAAAGCCAAAGTTTATGCCGAAGAGAGCGAGAAAAGTGGGTACCGCTTTGTTGGATATGAAGATTTAGAATTATCTACTCAACTGCTTCTAAAGGCAGCCGTGAAACGTGGGTTTACGTTCAAATTAATTGACCGTGATGAGAACTTCGTACTGCTTACGAAGGGAGACCACAAGGAATATGTAAAGCAGGCTACCAAGACGTCGCTAGACTCCTACAGTACGGTATTGATCATGGAGAATAAAATAGTGACGAAAGAAGTTCTTAAGGAGCGTGGTATTCGAGTACCAAATGGGGATGCCTTCCGTAGTCAGGAAGAGGCATTCGCTGCCTATGAGACGTACCGTGACAAAGCTATCGTCATTAAACCGAAGTCCACCAACTTTGGATTGGGTATCACCATCTTTAATCGTGAGTTCTCAGAAGAGGATTATAAGAAAGCATTTGAGATGGCGTTTAAACACGATCAGACCGTTCTGCTTGAAGAATTCATGACAGGTAAAGAATATCGTTTCCTGGTTATGGGCGATGAAGTTGTAGGGGTACTGCATCGCGTACCAGCCAATGTCGTGGGTGATGGAATTCACACGATTGAGCAGCTCGTCCATGAAAAGAATAAAGATCCGCTTCGTGGGCGCGGTTATAAGACGCCCTTGGAGAAGATCCAGCTAGGTGAAGCAGAGACCATGTTCTTAAAGAATCATAACCATTTATGGAGTGAGATTCCTTCCTTAGGTCAAGTCGTCTATTTACGGGAAAACTCCAATATCAGTACAGGTGGAGACAGTATTGACTATACCGATGATATTCCAGAAAGCTATAAGACATTAGCCATTGAATCAGCAAAGGCTGCAGGTGCAACTTTCTGTGGAGTAGATATGATGATTGATGACATAACTTCTGAAGCATCCGATTCTAATTACAGTATCATTGAGATCAACTTTAACCCAGCCATTCATATCCATTGCTACCCATATAAGGGGGAGAACCGTAAGGCAGATGAGAAAATTCTCGATTTGCTGTTTGGGAAAGTGGAAAATTAATTACGACGAGACAACGCCACGCATTAATGCAGTAAGCTCCTGAGGGTCTATATCTTCAGGAGCTTTTACCTTATAAGTAAGGCAACTTCCATGACTCCCACATGATTTCAACACAATCTGAATCTAAAATTAAGATATAACAGCACTTTAGGATATGGAGGAGAAATAGATGATGTGGTTATTATTATTAGCTTGTCCACTGATGATGATTGTAATGATGCTTGGTATGCGTGGAGTTCATGGACACGGCCATTGCAATCATGGGAAGGGGGAACAAGAAGAAGTACAAAGATTGCAAAAAGAGCTTGAGGAATTAAAATCTCAGAATGATCAATTAAAAATTGATATGCAAAAATTGAATAGATAAGTTTGTCGTTTAGAAGGAGGAATGAAAAATGTTTAGTTGCGGAAATCATAATCATAAAACAGGGTATGACGACAGAGGTATCCGATCTTGGTAACCATTCAATATCACACAATTGGATAAGAACGTTGTGTTGTGTGTTGATTGAATAGTTAACATCCTTTACATTGGGATTAGGATTTGTAGAAGCGGGTGAGCAATATGTCAGAATCTAGGGTGCTTGTAGTAGATGACGAATGGAATATGCGTAATTTGCTGCGCATTTATCTCTTAAAGGAAGGCTTTGAGGTTAAGGAAGCCTCATCTGGTTATGAGGCGTTGTCCATCATGAAGCAGATTGCATTTGATCTTGTCATTTTGGATGTCATGATGCCGGGAATGGAGGGCTGGGAGGTTTGTAAAGCAATACGTGAAACCGAAACAATACCTATCCTCATGCTCACGGCTCGCTCTGATACAAAGGATAAAGTACATGGACTAGGAATTGGAGCTGATGATTACGTAACAAAGCCTTTTGAACCTGAAGAGTTAGTGGCGCGTGTATTTTCCTTGTTAAGGCGTTCAATGATCAACCAATCGCAGAAGTTTCAGCATACGATCATGAAATTTCACAATCTAAAAATAAACGCAGAAGCTCGCGAAGTTTATATTCATGAAAAAAGGATTGATTTTACGCCCAAAGAGTTTGATTTGTTCCTTTATCTAGCGAAAAATACGCAACGGTCTTTTCAACGAGAAGAGTTAGTTGAACAATTATGGGGTTATGAATATACCGGTGACACTCGTGCTGTTGATACCCATATAAAAAATATCCGAGAAAAACTGCAACGCGCAGGTCTA